>DATFGS010000327.1:0-15589 GCA_035249225.1 Candidatus Methylomirabilota bacterium
CGAGGACTCTTCCCATCTCGGGCCTCCTTGCCGGGTGGTGGGTCGGGACCCTGCCGGGAGCTACCGCGGGGATACTATCAGAAACGCCGGAGCTCGTCGGCGACGACGGCGGGCCGCTCGAGCTGCCACCAGTGCGAGCAGCCGGGAATCGCGTCGAAGCCATCCGGCACCGGGCCGCCGAGGCCCGGCAAGGAGAGCGTGACGACGTCCTTCCGGCCGAGACGCGAGAGGAGCGCGGTCCACACGCGGTGCGTGTCGGGAACTCCGTGGACGAAGACGGCGGGCATCCTGCGCGGCATCCTAGGGACGCCGGGCGGGCGAGTCAAGCGAGGGGCTACGAGAGGTCTTCCGGCTCTTCCAGGTCGACCGAGTCCGATTCGTCCTGCGCGGGCATCGAGAAGTCCTCGGGCGCGGGGGCCAGCAGCCACGCGGCCACCTCGTAGAGCCCCGAAGGCATCGGGTCTCCCATGGTGGTGAACAGCTCCTGCGCCTCGGCCAGGCTCATCACGCACACGTCCGAGGTGGTGCGTCCCTCGCGGGCCTTCCGCATCAGGCGCGCCTGGTTCGGGGTGGTAACCAGCCACATCATGGCGCCCGGCAGATAGTCGAGCCGAACCGCGAGGACATCGCCGTGCGCGAGGAGGCTCTCGTAGAACTCCCGCCCCCGCCGCGACAGCGTCCGGTGGTGCCTCAGAACCTCCTGCAACGTGACCACGCTGGGAGTCATCGTGTGCCTGCCTGCTCGAGCAAGAGAGCAAGCGCCGCGCCATGGGGCGGACATATTTAGACTCGGGTATTTACAGCTCGGAGGGGACGAGAGGTGCAGGCGGGTATTGTCAGCCGGGGTGCCGAAGAATGCCAGGACCTCGGCCGAAGAGGTGGCGATTCACCTTCGCGGTGGCCGCCAGGTAGCCGGGCTCGAGATGCTCGATGCGCCCGCGCACCTGCTCGTGGAGCCGGGGCAGCGCGTGGAACGGCACCGCCGGGTAGGCGTGGTGCTCGGCGTGGTACGGCATGTTCCACGCGAAGAGGCGCACGAGCGCCAGCGTGAGCGTGGTGCGCGTGTTCTCGAGGCAGTCGCGCGTGACCCCGCAGCCGGTGTGCTCGGCCAGCAGGTACGGGCGCAGAAAGGCCTGGCCGACCATCCACGGCGCGATCCAGACGAGCAGCGCGATGGGCGTGCCGGCCAGCACCGAGGCCGCCGCCAGCACCGCGTAGCCCGCCAGATAGGCCCGCGCCTCGACGATGAGGGGCCCGCGCTCGGCCGGCGCCATCCACGGCCGGTCCGCGCGGCCGGCGGCGAGCCGCAGCATGTCCCCGACGCGGCGAATCGCGTTGGGGATCCCGGTCAGCACGAGGAGGTAGACCGGCCAGGACGCGGGCTTCGGGAAGAAGAGCTCCGGATCCCGATCCGGATCCTGGGTGTGGCGGTGGTGCTCCCAGTGGTACACGCGGTAGTTCCGGTACGGCCAGAAGGTCAGGAACCCGGCGAGCGTGCCGACCGCCGCGTTCAGCCAGCGGCTGCGGAAGGCGGTGCGATGCGCGGTCTCGTGGAACGCGCAGAAGATGAACGCGAGGACGTAGCCGTGGGCGACCAGCAGCGGCAGCACCCAGAAGGTGGCGCGGAGCCGCCACAGCAGGGTGCCGGTGAGCGCGAGCACGCCCAGATGCCAGACCGCGCGCAGCAGCGCGGGCCCGTCGGAGCGCGCCATCAGCGCGTGGAGCTCCTCGCGCGGGAGCTGGTGGTCGGTGAAGCGGACGAGCGCGTCGTCGCTCATGGGTGCCTGAAGGCGGCGAGGAGGCCAGGCGCTCCTATCTCGCGGCGGGTTTGGTGACCGCCGCGTAGATCATGTCCTTGAGCACGGTCCGGTACGGCACCCGCCACCTGGGCGACTGCATCATGAAGACGACGAACATGTCTTCCTTCGGATCGACCCAGAAGTAGGTTCCACCGGCCCCACCCCAGTTGAGCTCGCCGATCGAGCCGGCCATCGGAGACACACCGGCGTCCTTGCGCACCGCGAACCCCAGGCCGAAGCCGAAGCCGATCCCCGGCAGATAGAGCGGCCCGGGCGCGATCGAGGCGCCCAGATGGTCGGCCGCCATGTACGACACGGTCTTGGGACCGAGCACCCGCTTGCCGTCGAGGCTGCCGCCATTGAGCAGCATCTGGAGGAAGCGGGCGTAGTCCATTGCGGTGCTGACCATGCCCCCGCCGCCCGACTCCCACTTCTGGACCACGCGGGGATCGTTGAAGTCGGCGTCGATGCCGAAGTTGCGGTCGTTCGGAAAGGGCTCGGCGATGCGATCCTGGCTGGAGCGATCGGTCACGTAGAAGCTGGTGTTCGTCATGGCGAGCGGGCCCAGGAGCCGCTCCTTCTCGAACTGATAGAGCGACTGTCCGGAGATCACCTCGACGAGTCGCCCGAGCACGTCGGTCGAGTGGCTGTAGTCCCAGGTGGTGCCCGGCTGGGCGGCGAGCGGCAGCTTGGCGAGCCGGTCGACCAGCTCCGCATTCGAGGGATAGTCGTTCCAGACCTTGGTATCCACGTACATCTTCTTGACGAGGGTATTGCCGAAGAACCCATAGGTCAGGCCCGAGGTGTGGCGGAACAGATCCTGGATGGTCATGTTGCGCTGGGCCGGGACCAGCTCGAGGGTGGGGTTGCCGCCGCTCGGATCGGGCTTCTCGACGCCCACCTTGAGACCGCCGAGCTGTGGGATGTACTTCGAGACGGGCTCGTTCAGGGCGAACTTGCCTTCCTCGAAGAGCACCATCGCCGCCACCGAGGTGATCGGCTTGCTCATCGAATAGATCCGGAAGATCGAGTCCCGCGTCATCGGCGCCTTCGTCTCTGGATTGCGGACCCCGACCGTGTCGAACCAGGCGATCTTGCCGTGCCGGGCCACCAGCACGATCGCGCCCGGAATGATCCCCTTCTCGACGTCGGCCCGGAGCCTCGCGGTGACCATGTTGAGCCGGTCGGTCGAGAGCCCGACCTGCTCCGGCTTGGCGCTCGGGAGGCCCTGCGCCTGGGCGAGGGCGACGGTCGACAGGCACAGCAGGATGGCCAGGGACGTCATGCGCATTCTCATCGCTCTCCTCCTCCACTGTCGGCGAGTTGAACGGGTGGCTCACGCGAGCCGCGGGCGGTCGCCCTCGACGATGATCCGCCACAGCACCCGGCTCTGACTCCGGTCGTAGTCGCCGTGGGCGCGGTGCATCGTCGCCCGGTCGTCGATGACCAGGACATCGCCCTTGCGCCACACGTGGTGATAGACGATCTCCGGCCGGATCATCCGGTCGAGCAGGTCGCGCATGTAGGCCCGGCTCGCCTCGGGGGTCATCCCGGAGATGTGCGTGGCCTTGGAGACGTGGAAGTACACCGCCCGGGAGCCGTGCACCGGATGCGTGCGCACCATCGGGTGCTCGATCGGCTTGCCGTACTTCTCCCGGTCCTCGGGGCGCGTGTCGGCGTGCCCGTCCAGCCCGTTGAACGACGTGAGCGACTCGAGGCGCCCGCGCTCGTCCTCCGGCAGGGCGAGGTAGGCCGCGCGCATGCTGGCCACGCTGGTGCCCCCGCCCGCCGACGGGATCTCCTGTCCGTACAGGATGGTGGCGGCGGGCGGCCGCTCGCGGTTGGTGTGATCGGTGTGCCACTGCTCGGCCGGCTGCTGGCCGTTCCGGTGCCAGATCAGCCCGATCAGGGGGAACCCGGGCATGTTGTGCTGCGAGTAGTGCTGCTCCATCGGCGGGCCGAATACCGAGGCGGCCGCCAGGTACTGGGCGGGCGTCAACGACTGGTCGTGAAACACCAGCGCCAGGTGCTCGGCGAGCGCCCGGGACAGCGCGTCCCGGGTCGGCTCGTCGGGCGGCGCGCTCAGGTCCACGCCGGCCACCTCGGCGCCGAGCGCGGGATGAATCGGCGAGATCTTCATGCTGGTCATGGCGCGACGGCTCAGCGGGCGAGGCCGGGGGTCCCGGCGGGCACCGCGTAGAAGTTCATGGTCAGCGAGACCGCGGTGTAGTACCCCATCAGCACGATCATGTCGGTGACGCCCTCGTGGCCGAGCGCGCCGACCGCGCGGTCGTGGAGTCCCTGCGGGATCAGGCGGCCGCCCGCGAGGGCCATCGCCACCTCGTAGACCGCCTGCTCGCGCGCGTCCGCGAACGAGGTCGGCAGCCCCGCGACGATCGCCTCCACCGCGGCCGCGGGCAGGCCCACCTCCATCCCGCGCTTCTCGTGCGCGGCGGTCGGGTAGGCCGAATGCCACCGGCTGGTGATGACGAGGACCGCGATCTCCCGCTCGCGCTCCGATAGCGCCGACTCCCCCGGCGTGAAGTGCTGGCCGAGCGGCGCCGCCGCGCGCAGCAGCTTCGGATTGTGCACCCACACCTTGTACGGCCCGGGCAGCCGGCCGCGCGGCCCCTCGACGAGAAAGCGGTAGCCCTCCCGCTGCGCCGCCGTCATCCGGTCGACGGGAAGCTCGGCGTAACGTCCGAACGTGGGCGCGTCGCTCATGCCATTCCCCCCGTGCGGATCATACTCCAGCGCCGGGCCGGGAGCCTGGCCGCCTTCAACCCTCGGAGGGAAGCCTCGCGGGGCGTCTCCCTCGCACGAGCCGGACGAGCGGCGGCCCGAAGAGCGCGGCGGCGGCGAGGAGCAGGATCGTCGCCGAGAGCGGGCGCGCCACCAGATCGACGACGCTGCCGCGCGTGAGGAAGAGGGCCTGGCGCAGCGTCTTCTCCATCATCGGGCCCAGCACCAGCGCCACCACCATCGGAGACGGATCCACCTGCAGCTTCCGCAGGCCGTACCCGAACACGCCGAAGATGACGAGCACCCACAGGTCGAGGAAGCTGTTGCTGAGGCTGAAGGCGCCGACGAGGCAGAGCAGCAGCACCAGGGTGGCGAGGAGGTGCTGCGGCAGCCGGAGCACCGTCACGAAAACCCCGACCAGCGGCAGGTTCAGGATCAGCAGCATGAGGTTGCCGATGTACATGCTCGCCACGAAGCCCCAGAACACTTCCGGTCGCTGGCTGATCATGAGCGGGCCGGGCTGCAGGCCGTGGACCACCAGCGCGCCGAGCAGGATCGCGGTCGCCGGAGAGAACGGGATGCCCAGGGACAGGAGCGGCACCATCGCGCCGGCGGTGGCCCCGTTGTTGGCGGCTTCCGGCCCCGCCACGCCCTCGATCATGCCGGTGCCGAACTTCTCGGGGGTCCTGGACATCCGCTTCTCGACGGTATAGGCGATGAACGTCGACAGCACCGCGGCGGGGCCGGGCACGAGCCCGGTGAGGAAGCCGACCACGGAGCCGCGCGCGATCGGCATCGTCGAGCGGCGCCACTCCTCGCGCGTGGGCAGGAGCTCCCGGAGCCTCACGTGGGCGATCTTCGCCTTCACGATGCCCTCCTCCGCGAGCAGCAGCACCTCGGCCACGCCGTAGACGCCCATGATCACGGGCACCAGCTCGATGCCCTGCGAGAGCTGGACGGAGCCGAACGTGAACCGCCGCAGCGCGGAGATCGAGTCCATCCCCACCGTGCCGAGGGCGAGGCCCAGCGCGACCATCACGAAAGCGGTGAGGATCGACCCGCCCGACAGGCGGGAGAGCAGCAGGAGTCCCCCGAGTGTGATCGCGAAGTACTCCGGGGGCCCGAACTGGATGGCGACGTCGGCGAGCCAGCCCGCGGCCAGCATGATCCCGACGACCCCGAGGCTCCCGGCCACGAACGACCCCACCGCGGAGATGGTCAGGGCGGCGCCCGCCCGCCCCTTCCTGGTCATCTGGTAGCCGTCGAGCAGGGTGACGACGGACCCGGCCTCGCCGGGGACGTTGACCAGGATGGACGTGGTCGAGCCGCCGTACATCGACCCGTAGTAGATGCCCGCGAGCATGATCAGCGCGGTGGCGGGATGCATCGCGAAGGTGGACGGCAGGAGGAGCGCCATGGCCCCGACGGGCCCGATGCCGGGCAGCACGCCGACGACGGTGCCCACCAGCACGCCCACGAAGCACGCGAACAGGTTGGTGGGCAGGAGCGCGATCGAGAACCCGTAGACGAGGCCGTCGAGCGGTCCCACGGGTCAGCTCACCAGGGCCCGCGCGGCAGCGGGACGTCGAGGAGGACCGCGAAGAGCGCGTACGAGCCCGCCGCGCTCAGCACGCCCGCGAGCAGCGCGGCCGTCCAGCCGCTGCCGAGATACCGCAACACGACCGCGACGAACGCGAACGCCGCCGCCGGATAGCCGACCCAGGGCAGCCCCAGGCAGAACGCCACCAGCGCCACCACCGAGATCACCACGCGGCGGCGCGCGGCGGCGTCCGGCCCGGCCGCGCCCGTCCCGGGGGGCGGCCCGCTCCGGAAGGCGCTCACCGTCGCCCCCGCGGCCACCACGATAGCGAAGACGGCGACGATGACCGGATAGAACCCCGCGCCGGGCCGCGCGACCGCGCCGAACGGCAGCCGGAGCGCCAGCGTCAGGTAGACCCCGGCGGCGGCGAGCAGGACGAGGGGAACGGCCCGCGCGAGCACCTACTTCTTGATCATCCCGAGGCGCTTGAGCACCTCGTTCCACTCCTTGTGCTCGCGCACCAGCTCCTGCCGAAGCTTGTCGCCGCTCTTGTAGTCCAGATCGACGCCGCGCGACTTCATGAGCGCGACGAACGACGGCTCTTCCATGGCCGCCTTCGCGGAATCGTGGAGGATCTTCAGGGCGGGTCCCGGCGTGCCCTTCGGGGCGGTGAGCACGAACCACGTGCCGATGCCGTCGCCGAGCCCCGCTTCCTTGCCGGTGGGCGCCTCCGGGAAGAAGGGGTGGCGCTGCGGGCTGGCGACCGCGAGCACCCGCAGCTTCTTGGCGTCGACCAGGGGCTTCACCTCGCCGGGCTGCGCCATGGCGGCGTCGATGTGGCCGCCCAGCAGCGCGGGGCTCGTCTCCCCCCAGCCCGAGAAGGGCACGTGCGTGGTCTTGAAGCCGCCGGGGATCTGCCACCGCTCGAGCGTCAGGTGGCTGATCGTTCCCTCGCCGGGCGAGCCGACGCGGAGCTTGCCGGGATTCGCCTTGGCCGCGGCCATGAACTCCTGCACGGTCTTCCAGGGCGCGTCCGCCTTCACGGTGAGGAGCGTGTAGAAGGTGATCGTGTTCAGGATGGGCTCGTAGTCGTCCGGCGTCTTGTAGGGCAGCTCGTTGAGCTGGGGATGGATCACCAGCGTCGAGTTCGGCGCGATGATGACGGTGTAGCCGTCGGGCTTGGCCTGCGCGACCTCCGCCATCCCGACGGACCCGCCGCCGCCCGGCCGGTTGAGGACGGCGACGCCCTTCGTGAACGTCTTCTTCATCGACTCGGCCATCGGGCGGGCCACGATGTCCACCATCCCGCCGGCCGGGTAGGCGACGACGATCGTCAGGGCCCGCTCGGGATAGTCGGCGGCCGCGGGCGGCACGAAGCCGAGGAGCAGGACGGCGAGAAGCGCGAAGCGGAGCATGGGGATGATCCTCCCTCTCGGAGATGGTCTCGGCCGGGACAATAGCAGAAAAGGCCCGAGCCGGGGGCGGGAGTTGATAGGCTGGGCCGGGAGGCACACGATGCGACTGCAAGACATGACCTGGCCGGAGATCAGCGACCTCTCGCGAGACGTTCCGGTGCTGGTGCCGGTGGCCGCGCTCGAGCAGCATGGGCACCACATGCCGGTCTCCACCGACAGCATGCTGCTCGGCGAGGTCGTGCGGCGAGTCGGCGAGGCGATGACGGATCGCGTGCTGATCGCCCCCCTGATGTGGCTCGGGAACTCGCATCACCACATGGACTTTCAGGGCACGCTCTCCGCCAGCCCGCGCGTCTATCTCGACCTGCTCAACGACATGGCCGAGAACCTGCTGACGCACGGCTTCCGCCGGATCGTCTTCATCAACGGCCACGGCGGCAACACCACGCCGGGCAAGCAGGCCATCTTCGAGATCCGGCAGCGGCACCGTGATCGCCGCGATCTGCTGCTGCTGTTCAGCGCCTACTGGGACCAGGCCCGCCCGAACGACGGCCGCCCCGACCTGGTGCAGTCGCAGATGGGCCACGCCTGCGAGTGGGAGACGTCGATGATGCTGCGGCTGGCCCCGCAGCTCGTCCGGGATCACACGCGGGCCGAGCCGGTGCCGTTCGGGTTCGGGTTCGAGCCGGCCTACCGCGGCTGGACCACGAAGGACCGCACGGTGACGGGGCACATCGGCTACCCGCAGGACGCCACCGCGGAGAAGGGCGAGTATCTCTTCGCGACCTACGCCGCGGGCGTGGTCAAGCTGCTCGAGCAGGTCATCGCCTGGGACGGCAAGAGCTGGGAGATGCCCTAGCCGCACCCGCGGCTCACGTGAGCTTCGGATCCAGGAAATCGCGCAGGGCGTCCCCGAACAGGTTCACCGCGAGGATCGTGACGGTGATGGCCAGGCCGGGGAAGACGACCATCCACCAGGGCGGCTTGAAGGCCTCGGCGAGGACGCCGCCCAGCATGTTGCCCCAGCTCGGCATCGGCGGCGGCACGCCGACCCCCACGAAGCTCAGCGCGGCCTCGATGAAGATGGCCGCGCCCAGGTGCCCGGTGGTGATGATCAGGAAGGGGGCCACGCACTGGGGCGCGACGTGCCGGACCATCACGCGCGCGCCGGACGCCCCCAGCGCGCCGGCCGCCTCCACGTAGGCCAGCTCCTTCACCGACAGCACCATCGACCGGACCACGCGGGTGCTCAGCGGCACGCGCGTCACCGCGATGGCGATGATGACGGTGGACAGCCCGGCCCCCAGCGCCGCCATGAGCAGCAAGGCCAGGATGAGGGCCGGCAGCGACATCAGGACGTCGAGCACCCGCTGACTGAGCAGGTCCGCCCGGCCGCCCAGGAAGCCGCTCGCCACACCCCAGACGAACCCGATGGTGTCGCCGAGGAGCACGGAGCTGATCGCCACCATCAGGGTCACGCGCGCGCCGAAGATGATCCGGCTCAGCACATCGCGCCCCAGGTGGTCGGTGCCCAGCACGTGGCGGCCGAGGGGCGGCTCGCGGGTGAGCGCGTAGTTGGTGGTCAGCGGATTCTGGGGCGCGAGCTGCTCCGCCAGCACCGCGACCGACGCCAGCACCAGCAACAGCAGCGCGCAGAGGCCGCCGAGCGGCGAGGAGCGGAAGAAGCGCGCCACGATCATCGGCGGGGCGCTCGTCTATTGATAGCGGATGCGGGGGTCGAACCAGCCGTAGCTGACGTCGACCACCAGGTTGATGAGGACGAAGATGACGCCGTAGAGGAGGACGAGGTTCTGGATGAGCATCCAGTCGCGCTCGGCGACGGCGAACACCAGCGCGAGGCCGAGCCCGGGCACGCCGAAGGCGCGCTCGACCGCCACCGAGCCCCCCAGGAGCGCGCCGAAGGCCGTCCCCGACACAGTCAGGATGGGCAGCATGGCGTTGACGAGCGCGTGACGCCACACCACGACGCGCTCGCGCAGGCCCTTGGCCCGGGCGGTGCGGACGTAATCCTCGCCCAGCACCTCCAGCACCGAGGAGCGCGTGATGCGCGCCATCATCGCGGCCAGCGCGACCCCCAGGGCCAGCGCCGGCCCCGCGGTCATCTGGAGATTGCGGGCGGGGTCGTCCCAGAGGTACGCGATGGTCAGGGGCGGCCTCCACGTGAAGGCCAGGACCAGCGAGAGGACGATCATCAGCCCCACCCAGAAGCTCGGGATGGCCATGAAGAGCGTGACCACGAGCCGGAAGACGTAATCGGTCCACGAGTTCCGCCACACCGCCCCGATCAGGCCGACCGGCAGGCCGATCAGCCAGGAGAGGATGACCGCCATCAGCGCGATCTGCCCGGTGATGGGCGCCCGGCGGAAGATGAGCTCGCGGATGGGCTCGCCGCGCCAGAACGATTTGCCCAGGTCACCGCGCAGGATGTCCCCGAGCCAGTCGAGATACTGGATCGCGTACGGCCGATCCAGACCCAGGCTCGCCCGCGCCGCCCGGAGCTGCTCCGGGCTCAGGACGTAGGTGCCCCCTCCCTCGCCCGAGATCGCGGCTAGCGGGTCGCCGGGCAGCACGCGCATCGCGATGAAGATGAGCAGCGTGACGCCGAAGAGCGTCGGGATGGCGATGAGCAGACGCTGGGCCAGGTACTTGCGCATGGTCCGCCGTCGCGGGGGCGCCCCCGTCAGGCCTGTCGGCTGGTCCGCGAGCCGGAGGCGAGCGCTACCGGTCCAGCCAGAACGTGTCGACGCGCCCCAGCTCCGAGAAGACCCGCCCCTCGCTCGAGTGGCCCTTGACCGAGGTCCTCCACATGGGCAGGTGGTCGGTGAACCCGATCAGGTAGAGCGGCGCGGTCTGGTCCAGGAGCGTCATGCCCTGCGCGAAGAGCTGCTTGCGCTTGCCCTTGTTCGTCTCGCTGTTGACCTGCTTGAGCAGCTTGTCGAACTCCGGGTTGGAGTACCGCGAGAAGTTCAGCGAGCCGCCGGTCTTCAGGCACATCTCCCAGCCCGGCCCGGGATCGCCGATGGGCGAGCGGTACTCCGTCTGCACCATCATGTCGAAGGTGCCCTTCTTCAGCTCCTCGATGAGGAGGGCCCGCTCCATCACGCGGATCTTGGTCTCGATGCCGAGCGTGCGCCGGAGCTCGTCCTGGAAGGCGGGGGCGAGGATCTCGGCGTGGGGCGCGACCGAGGCCGAGACGAAGTCGACATTCTTGATGCCGTCGGCCAGGCCCGCGGCGGCCATCAGCTTCTTCGCCTCCGCGATGTCGGCCGCCTTGTCCGCCCGGTACCCCGGCAGCTTCTCCAGCTCGGCCAGGGGGCTGGCGAACTCGCTGGCGTGGGTCATCCAGCGGGTGAGCATGATCGGCTCCTGGGTGCCGAAGGCCTTGATCAGGTTCTGCCGGCTGACCGCCAGGTTGATGGCGCGCCGCACCCGCGGATCGTTGAAGGGCTTGCGCTCGTTATTGATGTGCACCTGGTAGGAGTTGAACTCGCCCGGATACCGCACCGTCCCCACGATGTCCTTGCGCTTGAGCCCCTCCTGGTGCGTCTCGAGCGAGACGTTCGGCGAGTAGTCGGCCTGCCCGGTGAGCACCGCGGTGCCCCGGTCCGTCCACGCGGGGATGTGCAGGAGCTCGATGCCGTCGAGATAGGGGATCTCCGGATCCCAGTAGTTCGGGTTCCGCACCATCACCCACTTCTCGGCGACCTTGCGCTCCTTGAACATGAAGGCGCCGGTGCCGGGGGCGATCACCTTGCGGAGATCCTGGTTGTTCTCGTCCAGGGCCTTCTTCGAGTAGACGATCATCGACGAGGGCGTGAAGAGCTCGAGGAAGTACGGCTGCGGCTCCTTGAGGACGAACCGCACGTTGAGGCGATCGATCGCCTCGAGCTTGGCCACCGCCGAGAACTGGTCCTTGTAGATGCTGGCCATGCCCGCCGGCGGGAAGATGATGCGCGAGAACGTGGCCACCACGTCGGCCGAGCCGAACGCGGTGCCGTCGTGGAACTTCACCCCGTCGCGCAGCTTGAAGCTGTAGGTCTTGCCGTCCGGCGACACCTTCCAGCTCTCCGCGAGATCCGGGATGATCGTCCTGAGGCCGTCCGCGGGATTGAAGCGCACCAGGTTGTTGTACATCTGCCCGAGGACGAAGCGGAACGCCCCCTGGTGCACGTCGAAGTGCGCCACCTCCGCGGGCCCCGCCCACTTGAGCACGCCCCCGCGCTTGGGGTTGGGCTCGGCGGCGCGGGCCCGGTCCGCGCGAATCGCCGCCCTCGCGGGTGCCGGGTGCTTGAGCGACCACGCAGTCAGCGCCGCGCCGGCGGTCGTCCCGGCCGCGGTCTTGAGGAAACGCCTGCGATCCACCTTGTCGCCGGAACGGCTCTGTTCCATGTCGCGAGTCCTCCTTGGGGTTGGCGCGCGGACACCGTACACGGGGACCACACCGTCGTCAACTGGGCCGGCGGCTCCCGCGGGCGGACTCGAGGCGTGCCGGCCTCGATCGCGTCCGATCCGTCACTCGATGACCTGGTCCGCGCGGAACTTGTCTTCAATACTTCGACGCCGCGCCTCCGCAGCTCGGGGCAAACCAAGGCAAGAAATGCAACCGCTCTGCAACTGCTGACAGGCCTTCAACCCGATTCTTGTCACGACCCAGGCTCGGTCGGCCCCCCGTGCAGATGCGAGTGCTCGCCGCGAAGCACCTTCATTGACGCGCAACCGTCCTGGCCAGGCTCTCCCTGCTCGTAGCGATGCCCTGCTCGTCGTGGGCTTCCGAGTACAGCGCCAAACTCTGCTCGAAGAATCGCGCGGCTCGCGCCACATCACCGTGCGCCAGCGCCGCCGCGCCGAGCTGATTTAGGCGCGGCGCGAGCTCACCTTTGGCACCCGCCTCGCGCAACAAGGCCAGACCCTGGTCCCCGAGCACCCGCGCCTGCTCGTGGTCGCCCACCTCGTGCGAGGTTAGAGCGTAGCCGATCAGCGACTTCGCCAGACAGAACCCATCGCCCATCTCGCGGAAGCGCGCGACGCTATCCTCGTAACAGCTCCGCGCCCGCGCATGATCCCCCCTGTGGTGCGCGACGCCGCCGAGACTCCGGAGCGCTGTGGCGACGGCGTGGTTGTCGCCGAGCTCCTCGGCCAGCCGGAGGCTCTTGCTATACAGAGCTTCCGCGGCGCTGTAGTCGCCCTGCTCGGCGAGAATGCCGCCCAGATTGTCGAGTGCATGCGACAAGCCCCGCCTGTCCTCAATCGCCTCAAAGAGGGGGACGCTTTCCTCGAACAATGCTCTCGCGCCGGGTAGATCGCCGTCGCCGCGGAGGATCTCGGCGAGATTGTTCAACGCGTGCGCGGTGCCACGTTTGTCGGAGAGCTCCCGGAACAAAGCGAGACTCTCCGCCACGAGCATCCTAGCTCGCACGCGGTCGCCGGACTGCGTCGCACCGACGGCGAGATTATTGAGCGCCTCCGCGATCCCGCGCTTGTCACCAAGCTCACGCCACACCGTGAGCCCCTGGGCCAAGAACTCCGTAGCCTGGGGGAACTCGCTCCAGCGTGCCCGCGTGCGTGACGCGGCATCCAGCACCTTCGCGAGCGCGCGCCGCGCAGTGACGGTAGACGTCGGCCGCTCGCGGGCGTGCGCCAGTAGCTCATCGAGCCATTCGCGTGCCTCACGGACGTACCCGTGGGTGTCCCAGAACAGCGAGAGCGCGCTCCCGAGCCGGAGCGCCGCCTCCGTCTCGTCGCAATCGAGGGACCACCGCAGGGCTGCCCGCAGGTTGTCGTGGTCCCTCTCAAGCCGCTCCAGCCAAGCGACCTGCTCGGCACCCTGCAACCGAGGCTCCGCATCCTCTGCGAACCCGAGATAGAAGTCGCGATGACGAGCGCGCACGACCTGGCCTTCCGATGTCTCCGCGAGCTTCTCGAAGCCGTATTGCCGGATGGTTTCGAGTAGTCGATAGCGGGGGTCGCTCCCCTCGCTGTCTATCAGGCAAAGCGACTTGTCCACCAGTCGGCCGAGCAGCTCGACGATGTCGTAGCGGTCTACGTCGGCGCCCGCGCACACCGCCACCGACGCCTCCAGTGTCCAGCCACCGACGAACACTGACAGACGCCGGAACAGGTCGCGCTCCGCTTCAGAGAGCAGACCGTAGCTCCAGTCGATCAGGCCGCGCAGGGTCTGATGCCGCGGCAACGCGGTGCGGCTGCCGCCGGTCAACAGACGGAAGCGCTCGTCCAGATGCGCGGTGATCTGCTGGACGGATAGCGTCCGGACGCGCGCCGCTGCGAGCTCGACCGCGAGCGGGATGCCGTCGAGCCGTCGACAGATCTGCACCACCGCGGCCGCCGTGTCGTCCGTGAGCGTGAAGCCTGGCTTCACCGCTATCGCGCGGTCCACGAAGAGCCGGATAGCCTCGTACTCGGCGAGGCGCTCGAGCGACGGCACGTGCCGCGAGTCGGGCAGCGACAGCGGGGGCACGCGGAAGACGACCTCGCCCGTCAGGCCGAGCGCCTCGCGGCTACTCGGCAGGATCTTGACCTCCGGGCAGCCGCGCAACAGCGTGTCCGCGAGACCGGCGCACGCGTCAATCAGATGCTCGCAGTTGTCGAGGAGCAGCAGCACCCGCTTGGGACGGAGATGGTCGACTAGCGTCGCGAGCAGCGGGCGGTCCGCCTCCTCGCGCACGCTGAGCGCGGTGGCCAGGACCTGGGGCGCGCGCGCAGGGTCGGCGAGGGGCGCGAACTCGACCAGCCACACGCCGTCGGGATACTCGGCGAGAAGGCTGGCCGCGATCTCCAGGGAGAGGCGCGTCTTGCCGCCGCCGCCGGGTCCCGTGATCGTGAGCAGATGCGTCTCAGCCAGCAAGCGCTTCGCCTCCGCGATCTCGCGTTCGCGCCCGATGAAGGTCGTGAGCTGGCGCGGCAGGTTATTGGGCACCACCTCTGGCGACCTGAGCGCGGGAAATCTGTCCGGCAGACCCTGCGCGACTACCTGGTAGATATGCTCCGCGCCCGTGAGATCGCGAAGGCGATGAAGGCCGAGATTGCGCAGCTCCACCAGGGAGGGCAGTTCGTTACGGACGAGCTCCTGCGTGGCGTTCGACACGAGGATTTGCCCGCCGTGCGCGACCGACAGCAGGCGTGCCGTGTGGCTCAGCGTGAGCCCGGACATGTACTCGCCGGCCTTGTACTCCCCTGGATGGAGGTCGGCCGTTCCCGTATGCAGGGCCATCCTCACCCGGATCGGGCCCGTCTCCCCCCACGGCTCAGCAGCGAGCGCGCGCTGAGCGGCGAGCGCGGCCGCCACACCCCCTGCTGCGGTGCGGAACGCGGCGCAGAATGCGTCGCCGACAATCTGGAACACATAGCCGTTGGATGACTCGATCGACTGCTGGAGCAAGCCATGGTGGCGGAGGAGGGCCTGCTTCATCGGCTCGGGATGCTGCTGCCAGAGCCTCGTACTGCCCTCGATATCCGTGAAAAGGAAGGTGACCGTGCCTGTGGGAAGAGCCGACATGTCCACGCCCCGGCATCCGCGCGATTCGCGCCACTCTATCAGATCGACGCGTCGTTTGCCCGAGCCTGTCAATCTAACACGCGGGGGACGTTGGCGCGGCCGGGGGGACGCGCTATTCGGAGAATCACGCCGCGAAAAGCAATGGTGTACTGAAGAAGACTGGAGCCGGGGGCGGGAGTTGAACCCGCGACCTACTGATTACGAATCAGTTGCTCTGCCACTGAGCTACCCCGGCGTTTCAGGAACTTACGAGCGACGCCTCCGAGTCTAGCACTTCTTCTGCCCGACTTCTGCCCGAGGCCTTCTCGGTCTTGGCGATCTCGGCCCGCAGATGCTCGGGCGCGAGGTGAGAGTACCGGCGGGTCATCGTGAGCGAGGCGTGCCCCAGGAGATCCTGGAGGGCCACGATGTTCCCGCCCCGCATGACGAACCACGAGGCGAAGTGGTGCCGGCAGCAGTGGAACGTGAAGGGGGCGTCCAGCTTGGCCTCCTCCACCGCCCGCTCGAACGCGTTGCGGGGGTCGCCCTTCGGCCACAGGCGGCCCTCACGAGCCCCGGG
>DATFGS010000328.1:0-2656 GCA_035249225.1 Candidatus Methylomirabilota bacterium
ACGAAGAGGACGGCGCCACCCACGAGGGCCAGGAGGAGCAGGCCCGTCGGCACCATCGCCACGAGCATCGTCAGGTTCGCGCGTCTCTCCATCGCCGGGCCCGCGCGAGCAGTGTAGCGCATCGACGATGCGGGACCGGCCCATGACCGCCGCGCTCCTCGCGCCGGGCATCGTCGGCGGCCGGACGGGGACCTGGCCCGGCGCCCTAGTTTGGAACCCCCTCGGTGCCCGCATGCTATGATGATCGACAGTGATTGATCTCCTGGCTGGGCAGCCCTTGACGAGGGGGGTCGGCGAGTGGGCCTAGCGACGTTCCTCGAGCGCACCTGGAGCGGCATCACCGGGCTCGTCAAGCCGCGCTCGGCCTCCTCCCTCTTCCGCCTGGCCGACCAGTATCGCCACGAAGGGCGCTACGAGGAGGCCGCCGAGCTGATCACCGAGGGGCTGCGCGTCTCGCCCAACATCGCGGTCGGGCACCTGCTGGACGCCTACCTACACGTGGTGTTCCGCGAGATGCCGGCGGCCAAGGCATCGTTCCGGCGCGTGCTCGGGCTCGATCCCTACCATCCCCGGGCGCTCTTCGGCCTCGCGCGCATCGCGCTGGAAGAGGGAGACATCGAGGGGTGCCGGCCGTTCCTCGACCGGGCGATCCAGTACTTCCCGGATTTCCCGGAAGCGAAAGCGCTGCAGGAGATGGTGGCGACCTGGACCGCGCCCGCGGCGGGGCCCTCGACCGCCATCGGGACGATCTCCATGGAGCGGCTGCGACTGCCGCCGGGGGCACACGACCTCGTGGTGACCCATGCCGACGGTACCCCCGCGTTCGCGCAGGGCAGCGAGGAGCGCCAGCGGCACCTCGGGCTGCACATCACCCAGGTCTACCGCATCGCCTCCGCCACCCTCGCGCGCGCCGGACTCGGCGCGATGCGACGGGGCGTGATCGAGGGCGCGGCGGAGACGACCTTCCTGCGCAGCGACGGCGGCGTCATCCTCGGGGTCGCGCTCGCCCGCGAGGTCGAGGTCGGAGCGGGGCTGGTGCAGGTGAGCCGCCTGTGGACCGATCTGAACATCAAGGCCTGATCCCGTGGCCGACCCGCAACCCACCTCGGACCCGACGCCGCCCGGCGGTCCCGCCGCCCCGCGCCCGTCGCGCGCGCAGGCATTCCGCGAGACGCTCTCCGAGCTGACCCGGCTCGACGGGGTGCGCGGCGGGCTGATCGTCACGCCGGACGGCCTCGTCATCACGTCGGAGCTGCCGCCCCGCTTCCCGGTGGAGGCGCTCGCCGCGCTCGCAGCCACCCTGGGGCGCGAGCTGGAGCTGGGGGCGAGCCGGCTGGAGCGGGGCGCGTTCCGCACCGCGCTCTTCTCGGCTGACGACGGGACGGTCTTCGTGGGGGGCAGCCCGATCGGCTACGTGACCCTGGTCGCGGACCGCAACGTGAACAACGAGGGCGTCCGTACCGCGCTCGGGCGCGCGGTGGACCGCCTGCGCGGCACCTGGCGCACCCCCACCGCCTAGGAGACCCCAACGGGACCCCCGAAGGGGCCCCCGCGATGGTCTAGCCCAGGGTCACCCGCAGCACTTCCTCCACCGTCGTCACGCCGTCCACCACCTTCTGCAGCGCGTTCTGCCGGAGGGTCTTCATGCCCTGCGAGATGGCGGTGTCCCGGATCTCGTTGGTGGTGGCATTGCGCAGCATGAGGTCGCGTAGCTCGGTGGTCACCGGCATGACCTCGTAGATGGCCACCCGGCCCTTCATCCCGGTGAAGTTGCACGTCTGGCAGCCCTTGCCCTTGTAGAAGTTCATGGTGCCGAGTCCCTGGGACACGTGCCCGTAGGGGACCAGGCTCTCCTCGTTGGCCTCGTAGGGCTCCTTGCAGTCCTTGCAGATCTTCCGGCCGAGGCGCTGGGCCAGGATGAGCTGCAGAGACGACGAGACCAGGAACGGCGGGATGCCCATGTCGAGGAGCCGCGCGGGCGTGGACGGGCAATCGTTGGTGTGGAGCGTGGAGAGCACCAGGTGGCCGGTCAGGGCGGCCCGGATGCCGATCTGGGCCGTCTCCAGGTCTCGGGTCTCACCGACCAGGATCACGTCCGGGTCCTGCCGCAGGAAGCTTCGCAGGCAGGCCGCGAAGGTGCGCCCGATCTCGTCGTTGACCTGCACCTGGTTGACACCCTTCAGGTTGTACTCGACCGGGTCCTCGGCGGTCATGATGTTGATGTCCGGCGAGTTGATGGTGTGGATCGCCGAGTACAGCGTGGTGGTCTTGCCGGAGCCGGTGGGCCCGGTGATCAGGATCATGCCGTAGGGGCTGTGGATCGCCTTGCTGAACTGCTCCAGGCTCCACGGGTCGAAGCCGAGCGCGCCCAGGTCGAGCTGGAGCGCCTCCTTGTCCAGGATACGCATGACGGTCTTCTCGCCGAAGATCGTCGGCAGCGTCGAGACGCGGAAGTCGATCTCGCGCTGGTGATAGCGCAGCTTGATGCGGCCGTCCTGCGGCAGGCGGCGCTCCGCGATGTCCATCGTGGCCATGATCTTCACGCGCGAGGTCAGGGCCGCCTCGAGGCGCTTGGGCGGCGTCATGATCTCGTGCAGCACGCCGTCGATGCGGAACCGGACCCGGAACACCTTCTCGTAGGGCTCGAGGTGGATGT
>DATFGS010000329.1:0-5591 GCA_035249225.1 Candidatus Methylomirabilota bacterium
CCTCGAGATGCCCGTCCGCCGCGCGTACGATCCCGCGCTCTACGTGATGGTGACCCACACGCTCTCGAGGTCGGCGCGGTCGTGGCCGCCGCGATCCTCGCCGCGCTGATGTGGCGGGACCCTCGGGCTCGCGCGCCGGCGCGCGGCTTCGTGCTGGCGGGCGCGGCGTGTCTGGCCGTGGCTCACGCGATCTGGTGGCTCCTCGTCATGCCGGTGAACCTGGAGTTCGCCGCCTGGACGCCCCAGGCCGTGCCGGCCGACTGGATGCGGTGGCGCGATCAGTGGGAGTTCACGCACACCGCGCGGG
This sequence comes from Candidatus Methylomirabilota bacterium, assembly GCA_035249225.1. Taxonomy (GTDB): domain Bacteria; phylum Methylomirabilota; class Methylomirabilia; order Rokubacteriales; family CSP1-6; genus CAMLFJ01. The sequence continues at coordinate 308 of DATFGS010000329.1, forward strand.
CCGGCCTCTTCCTGCTCGGCTACTGCGGGCTGCTGGCCGCCGTGTTCTCCGACCGACGCTGCCGGCAGGTTGAAAGTACCGGGTAAGAGCTTCCGCCCATACCCTGACCGGTCCCCGGGCGAGCGGTTTCAAACGCTTTTCCAGCCGGCCAGGCGGGCATGGCGGTTGCAGCCCTGCCCCTCTTATGACCTCCTCCTCGGTCCTCCGTGTCGCCGCGGTCGGCGATCTGCACTGTACCCGCACGTCCGAGGGCGCGTTCCAGCCGCTCTTCGCGAAGGTCGCGGAGAGCGCGGATGTCCTCGTCCTCTGCGGGGATCTCACCGATTACGGCACTCCTGAGGAAGCCCGGGTGCTCGCCAAGGAGCTCGCCGGGATGAAGGCGCCGAAGCTCGCGGTACTCGGCAACCACGACTTCGAGTCGAACGCGGCCGAAGAGGTCTCGCGGATCCTGACTGACGCCGCCGGCGTGACGGTCCTGGACGGGACCGCGGTGGAGGTGCTGGGCGTGGGGTTCGCGGGGGCGAAGGGCTTCCCGGGGGGCTTCGGGGCCCGCGCACTCCAGTCCTGGGGCGAGGGGCTGGTGAAGGCGTTCGTGGCCGCCGCGGTCGAGGAGACGCTCAAGCTCGAATCCGCGCTGGCCCGCCTGCGCACGCGGGGCCGTGTCGCCCTCCTGCACTACGCGCCCATCGGCGCCACCGTCGACGGCGAGCCGGTCGAGATCTATCCGTTCCTGGGCTCGAGCCGGCTCGAGGAGCCGATCAACCGCTACCGCCCCGACGCGGTCTTCCACGGGCACGCCCACCGCGGCCAGCTCGAGGGCGCCACCTCGGCGGGCGTGCCGGTCTACAACGTGGCGCTGCCGCTGCTGCGCCGGCGGTTTCCCGAGCGGCAGCCGTTCCGCGTGGTCGAGGTCGCGATCGGCGACGAGCCGTCCGAGCACGGCGCCGAAGCGCCGGCGGCGGGAGCCCGCGCGTGAGCCCCGCGATGGCCGCCGCCGCGCGTCGCCCGCCCACCCGGAGCCGGGCCCTGCCGGTGGCCACCCGCCGCTTTTACCGGCGCGTGCTCGCGGCGCTGCACGAGGGCGGTTTCCCGTTCCTGGTGGGAGGCGGGCACGCGCTCGAGCACCATCTCGGCATCGGCCGCTCGGTGAATGATCTCGACCTGTTCATGCGCGAGCGTGACGCGCCGGCCGCGCTCGCGCATCTCGAGCGGCGCCTCGGCTACCGCACCGAGCTCACGTTTCCGCACTGGCTCGGCAAGATCAAGCGCGACGAGCACGACCACATCGACGTGATCTGGAGCTCGGGCAACTCGGCCTGCCCGGTGGACGACGACTGGTTCCGCCACGCGGTGCCCGCGACCGTGATGGGCCAGCCGGTCCGGCTGTGCCCGGTCGAGGAGACGATCTGGTCCAAGGCCTACGTGATGGAGCGCGAGCGCTACGACGGCGCCGACATCGCCCACCTCATCCACGCCCGCGCCGAGCAGATCGACTGGAGCCGCCTGGCCCGGCGCTTCGGCCAGCACTGGCGCGTCCTGCTGAGCCACCTGATCCTGTTCGGGTTCGTCTATCCGTCCGAGCGGCGGCGCATCCCGGAGCCGCTCATGCGGCGCTGCCTCGAGATCCTCGAGCAGGAGATGCGCCAGGCCCCCGCGCGGCGCATCTGCCGGGGCCCGCTGACCTCCCGCGCCCAGTACCTCGTGGACGTGCAGCTCTGGGGCTACGAGGACGCGCGGCTCCTGCCCCACGGGAGCATGAGCGAGGAGGACGCCTCGATCTGGACGGCCGCGATCGACGAGGCGGCGAGCCGCCCGATCGGCGTGGACGCGCTCGCCGATCCGCCGGCCGCCGGGCCGCCGGCCTAGGGAGCCACGCGATGCCCGTTTCTCCATTGCCGATGCTCGCGGCACCCGGCCGGGTCCGCGTCGGGCGGCGCCGGATCTGGCCGCTCGCAGCCGCCGGCGTCCTCCTGCTCGCGATGGTCGTGGTGGGACGCCTCGTCGACGTGGGGAGCCGCCTCGAGGCCGCGCAGGAATGGGCCACCGCGCTCGGGGTCCTGGCTCCCGCCGCGTTCGTGCTCGTGTACGTGGCGGCCACCCTGATCGGAGTGCCCGGGATGCCGTTCACGCTGCTGTCGCCGTTTCTCTTCGGCATCGGGCCGGCGTTCGTGGTGATGGTGGTCGCGAGCGCGGTCTCGGCCGCGCTCGGCTTCCTCATCGCCCGCTACCTCGCGCGCGACGCGCTGACCGAGCGGCTCTCGGACAGCGCCGGCTTCGCGCGTCTCTCCGCCCTGGTGGAGAAGCACGACTGGGCGGTGATCCCGGTGCTGCGGATCGTGCCGATCGCGCCGTTCGCGGTCGTGAACTACGGGTTCGGGCTGACCGGCATCAGCTTCTGGCGCTACTTCGGCTGGTCGGAGCTTGCGATGGTGCCGATGAACGCGGTGCTCGTGGTCGGTGCCGGGCTCTTCGTGGACGTGGCGACGCGCGGCACCGCGTCCTGGCCGCTGCTGAGCCTGGCCGCCGCGGCCGCCCTCGTGCTGATCGGGCTGGCCGCCCTGGGCCGGAGGGCGCTCGCCCGTGAGTGAGGTCATGGAAGCGCTCTTCCTGCGGCTGCAGGCCCTCGTGGACCGCTGGAGCCGCTGGATGCGGCTCGCGCCCGCCGCCATCGAGCCGCGCCGCCGCTTCCTGATCATCCAGATCGATGGCCTCTCGCGCGCCATTCTCGACCGCGCGCTGGCCGGCGGGGGCATGCGCAACACCCGGCGGCTGCTCGTGACCGGGCAGCTCGAGCGGCGCGAGCTGTCGGTCGGGCTGCCCTCGTCCACCCCCGCCTTCCAGGCCGCGATCATGTACGGGGTGCGACCGGACATCCCGGGCTTTCACTTCTACGACAAGCGCGAGGAGATCGAGCTGCACTTTCCCGAGCGCGGGGTCGCCGACCTGGTCGAGCGACGGCTCGCGGCCGACCGCGCGGGCATCCTCGAGAACGGCGCCTGCTACGGCTGCGTCTTCACGGGCGGCGCGCCCGACAGCCTGTGGACCTACGCGCGCCTCCGCCGCCTCACGCGCGCCGGCTCCGGCCTCCGGCGCACCGCGCTGTCGCTGCTGCTGATCGCCTGGGTGGCGCTCAAGTGCGTCGGCCTCACGCTCCTCACGCTCGCGCGCTCGGTGGGGCGGATGATGAGCGCGCTCCCGGCCGGGCGGGCCCCGCTTCGCCGATCCATCGAGGCGCTCGCGATCGACATCGGCGTGTCCATCTGGGCGCGCCAGCTCTTCACGCTCCTGGTCTCCGCCGATCTCTACCGCGGGGTGCCCGCGATCTACGTGAACTTCCTCGACTACGACGTCGTCTCGCACGCGTTCGGTCCCGCGGATCGGCTCGCATTCCGGTCGCTGCGCCGCGTGGACCGCTCGATCCAGCAGCTCGCGCGCGTCATCCGCCGCCTCCCCGAGCTGGGGTACGACCTCTACATCCTCTCGGACCACGGGCAGGCGCCGACCCGGCCCTTCCGCCAACTTACGGGGGGCGTGCCGATCGACCGGGTGGTGCGCGACGACTTCGGGCTCGGCGGCGAGGAGATCAAGGTGATCGCTGCGGGCCCCAACGCCTTCGTCTACTTCACGGACCGGCGCGAGCCCCTCGCGGCGGCCGAGATCGAGTCGCGCCATCCGGGTGTGCTCGCGCGGCTGTCACGCCACGCCGGCATCGGCCTCGTGCTCGCGCGCGGCGCGGGCGGGCCGCTCTGCTGGTACCGCGGCCACCGCGTCCCGCTCGGCCGCCGCCCCGACCCGGCCGCGCGCGATCCGTTCGCGCGGCGGGCCGATCGCGCGCTGGTGGTGGCGGGCCTGCACGACCTGATGGCGATGCCGAGCGCGGGCGACATCGTGCTCTACGGCACGGGCGCGCCCGGCGGGGACGTGAGCTTCATCGACGAGCTCGGGGCCCACGCGGGCCCGTCGGAGGCGGAGCTGCACACCTTCATCCTGCACCCGCCGTCGGCGCCGCTGCCCGCCGGGCCGCTGTCGCACCCGGTGGAGCTCTATTCCCACTTCCGCGCGTACCACGACGCAGGGGCGAACGAGGTGGAGGTGGCCAGGAGCCCGGCATGGGTCGCCCGGTGACGCGCGGTCATCCGCGGGCGTTCCTCTCGCTCCGCGCACATCTCGTGGGGCTCGTCCTGGTGTGCGTGGTGCCGGTCATGGCGTGCTCGGTGTGGCTGACCCTCGTCCTCTCCGGGCCGGGAGCGCTCGGCCGGCCGTGGATGCAGTCGCTCGGTGCGCTCGGCGCGATGACGCTCCTGCTCGGGCTGGGGGTGACCTGGCTGGCCGGCCGGGCCATCATCCGGTCGCTGACCGGGCTCGCGGCGGCCGGCCGTGCGCGCGAGCTGGCCGAGCGCGCCGCGCAGGCCTCCGCGGACCGGCTCGCCGCCGTCGTCGACCAGCCCACCGCGGGCCTGGCCCAGACCGATCTCGAGGGCCACTTCGTGCTCGCCAACCGCCGCTATCGCGAGCTGGTGGGACGCGCTCCGGACGGGGAGATGGATGGCACGTTCGCCGACACGGTCCACGCCGACGATCGGGCCCGCGCCGCCGCCGTCCTGCGCGGCCTCACCGCGGCCGCGCCGGAGGCGGCCGTCGAGACGCACTACGCCCGTGCGGACGGATCCCTCCGCTGGGTGGACGTGACCCTGTCGCTGGTGCGCGACGCGGGGCTGCCGCGGTCCATCGCGATCGTCGCCCTCGACGCCACCGGCCGCCACGCAGCCGAGGAAGCGGCGCGGGCCGGCGATCTCGAGCGCGGTGAGCTGCTCGCGCGCGAGCGGAAGGCCCGGCAGGAGGCGGAGGCGGCGAGCCAGGCGAAGGACGAGTTCCTGGCGGTGGTCTCGCACGAGCTGCGCACGCCGCTCAACACGCTCCGCCTCTGGGCGGGTGTCCTGCGCAACGGCCCCCGCGACACGCAGACGATCGCGCGCGCGGTGGACACCATCGACCGCAACACCATCCTGCAGGCGCGGCTGATCGAGGACCTGCTGGACGCCTCGCGCATCGTCTCGGGACGCCTCCGGCTCACGATCGAGCGGATGGATCTCGCCGGGGTCATCGCGCAGGCGACCGAGACGGTGCGCCCCGCCGCGGAGAACAAGACGATCACGCTGAGCACCGCGCTCGACCCCGCGGCGGGCCCCGTGCTCGGCGACGCGACACGGCTGCAGCAGGTGGTGTGGAACCTGCTCGCGAACGCGGTGCGGTTCACGCCGGTGGGCGGCCGGGTGGCGGTGGG
>DATFGS010000330.1:0-7262 GCA_035249225.1 Candidatus Methylomirabilota bacterium
TGCGCATCGGCCACGCCGCGCTCGGCGGGGGCGGCCGGCAGGAGGTGGCGGCGCCGCTGCCGCCCGCGCTCCGGCTGAACGCGGCCGCGCCGCTCCTGATCGGCGCTCGGCTCGGCCGCGAGGCGGGCGAGCACTACAACGGCAAGATCGAGGACCCGATGCTGCTCGCGGTGGCGGCGGCCGCGCCGGAGACGCTGGTGCTCGATCCCCTGCTGCCGCCCGACGGGCTCATCGCGGGCTGGGACTTCTCCCGCGGGATCGACGGGCTCGACGTGACCGACGTGGGGCCGCATCGCCTGGGCGGACGCCTGGTGAACCTGCCCACGCGCGCGGTCACCGGGGCGCGCTGGACCGGGCGCGAGATGTGCTGGCGGCACGCTCCGCGCGAGTACGCGGCCATCCACTTCCACGACGACGACGTGTACGACGCGGGCTGGGCCACCGACTTCGAGTTCACGGTGCCGGACGACCTGCCGAGCGGCGCCTACCTCATGCGCCTCTCCGCGGAGGGCCACGCGGACGACCTGCCGTTCTACGTCCGCCCGCCCCTCGGCCGGCCGCGCGCCGACGTGCTCTTCATCGCGTCCAGCTACACCTACCAGGCCTACGCGAACCACGCGCGCGGCTCCACCGACGCCGCGTACCGCGAGCGGGTCGCCGCGTGGGGCGCCTCGCCCCACACCCCGGACGACCACCCGGACTACGGCTGGTCCACCTACAACCGGCACCGCGACGGCACCGGCATCTGCTACTCCTCGCGCCTCCGTCCGGTGCTCACGTTCCGGCCGCGCTATCTCACCTTCCTCGACGCCCGGGGCTCCGGCCTGCGCCACTACTCGGCGGACACTCACCTGCTCGACTGGCTCGAGACCCAGCGGATCCCCTACGACGTCGTCACCGACGAGGATGTGGAGGCCGAGGGCGCGGCCCTGCTCGCCCCGTACGCCACCGTCCTCACGAGCTCACATCCCGAGTACCACACCGCGCGCACGCTCGACGCCCACGCGGGCTACCTGGGCGGCGGCGGCCGGCTCGTCTATCTGGGCGGCAACGGCTTCTACTGGCGCATCGCGACCAGCCCCGCGGTGCCCGGGGTCGTCGAGGTGCGGCGCGCCGAGGGCGGCATCCGGGCCTGGGACGCCCAGACCGGCGAGTACTACCACGCCCTCGACGGCGCCTACGGCGGGCTCTGGCGCCGCAACGGGCGCCCGCCGCAGCGGATCGGCCTGGTCGGCTTCTCGGGGCAAGGGTTCTTCGAGGGCTCGTACTATCGCCGCCAGCCCGGCGCGGACGATCCGAAGGCGGCCTGGATCCTGGACGGCGTGACGGACACAGTGATCGGCGACTTCGGCCTCTCGGGCGGCGGCGCGGCCGGCTTCGAGCTCGACCGCGCCGACCCCGCGCTGGGCACGCCCGCGGGCGCCATCGTGGTGGCCAGCTCCGAGGGCCATGGCCCGAGCTTCATCGTGGTGCCCGAGGAGCTGCTCTCGCATCTGGCCACGGTCACCGGCGAGAAGCCCGCGCGGCTGCTGCGGGCCGACATGACCTACGCGGAGCTGCCGGGCGGCGGCGCGGTCTTCGCGGTCGGCTCCATCACCTTCTGCGGGAGCCTCTCGCACAACCGCTACGACAACAACGTCTCCCGCATCCTGCGCAACGTCCTGGATCGGTTCCGCGCGCGCCGGTGAAGCTGACGGACGCGCTCCGGATGACCGCTGACGAGGCCGTCGCGCTGGTCGGAGGAGGCGGCAAGACCACCGCCATGTTCCGCCTCGCGCGCGAGGCGGTGGAGGCGGGTGGGCGCGCCATCACCACCACGACCACCCGTATCTTCGGCGCGCAGATCGCGCTGGCGCCCGCTCACATCCCCGCCGCGGAGGTGAGGCGGGAGCGCGTGTCCGCCGCGCTGGCCCTCCACCGGCACGTGCTCGTCATCGGGGAGACCGACGCGGGCAGCGGCAAGGCCGAAGGCATCCCCCTCGAGCTCTTCGCGCGGCTGCGCGCGTGGTTCCCGGACGCCTGCCTCCTGAACGAGGCCGACGGCTCCCGCATGCGCCCCTTCAAGGCCCCCGCCGACTACGAGCCGGTGATCCCGGCGGAGACCACGCTGGTCGTGGTCGTGGTCGGCGCGGACGTCCTCGGCCGGAGCCTCGACGCCGAGCACGTCCATCGCCCGGAGCTGGTCGCGGCGCTGTGCGGCGCGCCGCTGGGGACGCCGATCACGCCCGCGATCGTGGCCCGGGTCCTGGCCGATCCTCGAGGGGGACGGAAGGGGGTGCCCGCGGGCGCGCGGGTCGTCGTCCTGATCAACAAGGTAGAGGGCCTTCGCGATCGCGGACCGGCGCACGAGACGGCCGAGCGCCTCCTGCGCGACCCGGCGATCGACTCGGTGGTCCTGGCCACGCTGCGCGGGGAGGACCCCGTGCTCGAGGTCTGCGCGCGGTGACGCTCGACGTGCCGCGCCTCCGCGCCGACACGCCGGGCGTCGCCGGCGTCCTGCACTTCAACAACGCGGGCTCCGCCCTGCCGCCGCGGCCGGTCCTCGCGGCGGTGACCGGCCACCTGGAGCGCGAGGCCGCCATCGGCGGGTACGAGGCCGCCGCGGAGGCCGCGGACCGGATGGCCGACGTCTACGACGCGGCCGCCGTGCTGATCGGGGCCGCTCCGGAGGAGATCGCGTTCGTGGAGAACGCGACCCGCGCGTGGGACATGGCCTTCTACGCGATCCCCTTCCGGGCCGGGGACCGCATCGTGACCGCGCGGGCCGAGTACGCCTCGAACTACCTCGCGTTCCTCCAGATGAAGCGGCGCGTGGGCGTCGAGATCGACGTGGTGGACGACGACGCCTCCGGCCAGCTCGACGTGGCCGCGCTCGAGCGCGCGATCCGGCCCCGCACCCGGCTCATCGCGATCACCCACGTGCCGACCCAGGGCGGGCTCGTCAATCCGGCCGCAGAGGTCGGCCGGATCGCCGCGCGGCACGGCCTCCTCTACCTGCTCGACGCCTGCCAGTCGGTCGGCCAGCTCGCGGTGGACGTCCACCGTATCGGCTGCCACATGCTCTCGGCCACCGGCCGCAAGTACCTGCGCGGCCCCCGCGGCACCGGCTTCCTCTACGTGCGGCGGGATACCATCGGGTCCCTCGAGCCGCCCTTCATCGATCTCGAGGCCGCGTCGTGGATCGACGCCCGGACCTACACGCTGCGCGAGGACGCCCGGCGCTTCGAGAACTGGGAGCGCTTCGTGGCCGGCCAGATCGGCCTCGGAGTCGCCGTGCGCTATGCCCTGGCGCTCGGGATGGAGGCCATCGAGGCGCGGGTCAAGGCGCTCGGGGCGCTGCTGCGCACGGAGCTGGCGAAGCGGCCGGGGGTCACCGTTCACGACCTGGGCGTCGAGCGGTGCGGGATCGTGACCTTTCTCAAGGCGGGGGAGGAGCCGGCGGCCACCCGGGCGCGCCTCCGCGCTCTCCACATGAACGTCACCCACACCCAGGCCCGCTCCGCACGGCTCGACCTGCCCGCGCGCGGCCTCGACGCCCTCGTGCGCGCCAGCGTCCACTACTACAACGACGAGACCGAGGTCGAGCGCTTCGTGCGCGCGGTCTCGGCATAGGAGATCCCTCATGACCACGACCACGGTGGAGACCGCGCGCGGGCCGGTGGCCACGGCCGAGCTCGGCGCCACCCTGATGCACGAGCACATCGTCACGCGCTCCCCAGGCGTGCAGGAAAACTGGCCGCACCTCTGGGACCGGGCGGGCATCCTCGCGATGGCGGAGCGGAAGATGGCCGATCTGCACGTCCGCGGCATCCGCTCGATCGTGGACCTGACCACCGTGGACCTGGGCCGCGACATCGGCCTCATCGCGGAGGTGGCCCGCCGCTCCCGCGTCCAGGTGATCGTGGCCACCGGCGTCTGGTGGATGCCACAGCGGTACTTCAGCGGCCACGGGGTCGACGCGGTGGCCGAGCTGTTCGTCCGCGACATCACCCAGGGCATCGGGGAGAGCGGCATCAAGGCCGCCATCATCAAGTGCGCCACCGACACCGCGGGGGTGACCCCGGTCATCGAGAACATCCTGCGCGCTTCCGCGCGGGCCCAGAAGGCGACCGGGGTGCCGATCTCGACGCACACCTGGGCCGCGGGCCGGACCGGCGAGGCGCAGCAGGCGATCTTCGCCCAGGAGGGCGTGGACCTCCGCCGCGTCATCATCGGCCACAGCGGCGACAGCGAGGACCTGGGCTATCTCCGCGGGCTCATGGACCGGGGCAGCACGATCGGCATGGACCGCTTCGGCCTCGAGCACTTCCTGCCCACGCCCAGGCGCGTCGAGGTCCTCGCCCGCCTGTGCGCCGAAGGCTACGCGGGCCGGATGGTCCTCTCGCACGACGCCAACTGCTGGAGCGACATGCTCTCCGAGGACGACAAGCGGCGGACGCGACCTTCGTGGAACTACAACCACATCCCGGACGACATCCTGCCCGCGCTCCGCAAGGCGGGGGTCACGGAGGAGCAGATCCAGCAGATGCTCGTCGGCAACCCGCGCGCGATCTTCGAGGGGCGGCAGCCGTGAGCGCGGTGATCCTGGGCACCGGCGCCTACCGCTACCGGGTGGTGGGCGACTGGGCCAAGCTGCCGCCCGGCCGCGAGTTCAACGCCGACGTGGCCGCGGTCGGGGTGGACGCGCAGGATCGGGTGTACGCCTTCAACCGCGGCGCGCACCCCGTGGTCGTGCTCGACCGCGAGGGCAACTTCCTGCGCTCCTGGGGCGAGGGCGTCTTCCGTCGCGCGCACGGCGTTCACGTGGCGCCCGACGATACCTTGTGGCTGACCGACGACGGCGACCACACTGTCCGCCACTGCACGCTCGACGGCAAGGTGCTGCTGACCATCGGCGTTCCGGGCGCGCCCAGGCCCTACATGAGCGGCGAGCCGTTCCATCGCTGCACCCACACCGCGCTGTCGCCGCAAGGCGATCTCTACGTCTCGGACGGCTACGGCAACGCGCGCATCCACAAATACGCTCCCGACGGCACCCTGCTCCGCTCCTGGGGCGAGCCCGGCACCGACCCGGGCCAGTTCAATATCCCGCACAACATCTGCTGCGACGCCGACGGCTGGGTGTACGTGGCCGACCGGGAGAACCACCGCGTCCAGGTCTTCGACGGCAACGGCCGCTTCGAGACGCAGTGGCACGACATGCACCGCCCCTCCGGCCTGTTCCTGGAGCGCGACGGCCAGGGGCGGTTCTACGTGGGCGAGATCGGCGGGGCCTTGCCGGTGAACTACGACGTCCCCAACATCGGCCCCCGGGTCAGCATCTACACCCACCGCGGCGAGCGGCTGGCCCGGCTGGGCGACCGCCTGGCCGGCCTCGAGCCCGGCCAGTTCGTCTCCCCGCACGGCCTCGCGGTGGACTCGCGCGGCGACATCTACGTGGGCGAGGTGTCGTACACTAACTGGGGCAATCGCTACAAGGGGCAGCCGATCCCGCCCGGACTGCGAAGCCTGCAAAAGCTCGTCAAGGAGGCACCATGACCAAGCCCATCACGCTCCAGGTCTTCTCCGACTACGTCTGACCCTGGTGCTATCTCAGTACCGTGCGTATTGAGAAGCTGAAGACGGAGCACGGCGTGAAGGTCGAGTGGGTGCACTTCCCGCTCCACCCGGAGACCCCGGCGGAAGGCCAGTCGCTCGAGGAGCTCTTCCGGGGCCGCAACGTGGACCGCAAGGCCATGCACGCGCAGATGAAGGCCCGCATGGACGCCGAGGGCCTCCCCTACGGCGAGCGAACCATGACCTACAACAGCCGCCTGGCCCAGGAGCTCGGCAAGTGGGCGGACACCCAGCCGGGCGGCGAGGCCTTCCACGACGCGATGTTCCGCGCCTACTTCGTGGAGGCGCGCGACATCTCCCGGCCCGAGGTGCTGCTCGAGATCGCGGAGCAGGTGGGGTTGCCGCGCGCCGCCGCAGCCGACGTGCTCGAGAAGCGCACCTTCAAGGCCGCCGTCGACGCGGACTGGAAGCTCTCGCGCGAGTACGGGATCACCGGCGTGCCGACCTTCGTCGCGGGCCACCGCGGCGTCGTGGGCGCCCAGCCCTACGAGGTGATCGAGCGGCTCGTGAAGCAGGCCAAGGCCGAGGAAGCCGCGGACGAGCCCGGCGACGATGACTGAGGCGCTCCCGCCCCCGCGCTTTCACCACCTCCACCTGAACTCGGTCGATCCCGACGCGGCGATCGACTTCTACGTCCGCGTGTTCCCGACCTCCGCGAGGACGACCTGGGCCGGCCTGCCGGCGCTCGCCGCGCCGAACGACGTGCTGGTGCTGTTCACGCGCGTCGCGACCCCGCCCCCGACGACCCCGCAGAGCGCGATCTGGCACTTCGGCTGGCACGTGCCCGACACGCAGGCCAGCCTCAGAGGCTTCCAGACGCGGCCGGATCTCGAGCTCCTGCCGCTCTACACGACGGACGAAGGCGGGGCGGTCCTCGTCAGCAGCGACACGTGGCCGAGCAAGGGCCCCACCCCAGGCCTCACGAAGGCGCAGATCGCCGAGGCCCGGGCCGCCGGCGTCCAGCCGACCCGCACCGGCGGCTTCGGCTACATGCGGGGACCCGACCAGGCCCTGGTGGAGTACGCGGGCAATCACCCGGCCGAGCGCTTCAATCACGTGCACCTCTACCAGGACGATCCGTTCTGCGCGCAGCTCTGGTACCAGAGCCACCTCAACGCGCCGATCTACGCCGGCCGCACGAGCCGCACGCCGATGACCGAGAGCACGTGCGCGGTGCCGCGCGGGCCGGATCGGAGCTGGCCGGCGCTGGATCGCGAGGGGATGTTCCGGACGCCCTCGGCCGCCGTCGTGTTCGGCGACGTGGCCATGCCCTGGTACGCCCACCAGGGCGACCGGCCGCTCGCGAGCTCGCGCGGGCAGCTCCAGGACCACATCGGCCTCGGCGTCGCCGATCTCGATGCGTGGATCGCCAAGCTCCGCGTGGAAGGCGTCCGGTTCCTGGAGGAACCCTATCGCCTCGGCGACACGCGGGCGGTGATGATCGAAGGGCCGAGCCGCGAGGCGATCGAGCTGGTCGAGGTCCCCTGATGTCCCGAGCCTCCCGACCCGTCGGCTTCATCGGTCTCGGCCAGATGGGCTTCGGCATGGCCCGGAACCTCGTCAAGGCCGGCCACGACGTGCTCGCCCACGACGTCGCCGGCGCGGCCGTCGCCCGATTCACGGCCGCGGGCGGCCGGGCGGCGCGC
>DATFGS010000331.1:0-3179 GCA_035249225.1 Candidatus Methylomirabilota bacterium
CTCTGACATGTCGGCGATGGCCTGGAGCAGTACCAGCGGCAGGTCCTTGCCCACGACGGAGGCCGCCTGCAGCAGGCGCTTGGCCTCCTGCGGCAACCGATCGATGCGCGGGGCCAGGACGGCGTGGATCGTGGCCGGAAGCTGAATGCTCTCGATGGGCTTGACCAGCCGGTACGCGCCCGGCTCGCCCATGAGCGCCTGGGTTTCCACGAGCGTGCGGATGCTCTCCTGGATGAAGAACGGGTTGCCTTCCGTCCGGCTGATCAGCCAGCCCTTGAGCGCCGCGAGGCTTGGATCGCTGCCGAGGAGAGGATCCAGGAGCTGCGCGGCGTTGCTCGCCGGCAGCGGCTGCAGGAGGAGCCCGGTGTAGTGGCCCGTGTCGCCCCAGGGATGCTGGTACTCGGGACGGTGGGTGACGAGCAAGAAGACGCGGGCGTCGGCCAGGCCCTGGACGAGCGCGTCGAGGAAGGCGTGGGTCTCGGAGTCCATCCAGTGCAGGCTGTCGAAGACCAGGAGGAGCGGCTGGATCCGGCTCTCGCGCAGGAGGACGCGCCGTAGCGCATCCAGCATGTGCTGGCGTCGGCGGAGGGGGTCGAGCAGCTGCCACTGGGAATCATCCGCCGGCGTATCGAGCACCTGGAGGAGGGCGGCCGCGGTAGGCCATGCGCTCTCCTGCAGCGTGTCCAGCTGCGCGGCAACCTTGTCGCGAATCGCGTGCTGGTCGTCGCGGGCGTCGATCCCGAGATAGGTCCTGAGCAGCTCGACGAGCGGCAGGTACGCCGTCGTCTTGCCCGAGGAGACGCCGATGGCCTCCAGGATGCGCCACCCCTGCGCCGCGTCCGAATGCAGGAACTCGCGGATCAGTCGTGACTTGCCCACCCCCGGCTCGGCGGCGATCGCCACGACCTGCCCGTGTCCCTCGGCGGCGCGCTCGAGGGCCCGCTGCAGCGAGGCCATCTCTTCGTGCCGCCCGACGAAGCGCGTGACGTCTCGAGCGGTCGCGGCCTGTCGTCGAGAGCCCGCGGTGCCCGCGCCGGTCACCTCGTAGATGTCGATCGGGCTCGCGAGGCCCTTCACCGACCGCGGGCCGAGCGGGCTCACCGCGACCGCCTCGCGGGTGAGGCTCAGCATGGTGCCGGGGATGAGGATCGAGCCCGGCCCGGCCATCTGCTCCATCCGGGCCGCGAGGTGCGTCGTCTGGCCCACCGCCGAGTAGTCCATGTGGAGGTCGTTCCCGATGGACCGCACGACCACCTCGCCGCAGTTGAGCCCGACGCGGATCTGGATCGGGACTCCGGCCGTCTCGACGACCTCATCGGCGTACCGCTTCACCGACTCCTGCATCCGCAGGGCCGCGTAGCAGCCGCGTATGGCGTGATCCTCGTGCGCGAGCGGCGCGCCGAACAGCGCCATGATCCCGTCGCCCATCACCTGGTTGACCGTGCCCTCGTAGTAGTGCACGGCCTCCATCATCCGGTCGAGCACCGGATCCAGAAGCTTCCGCGCCTCCTCCGGGTCCCGGTCGGCGAGGAGCTCCGTGGATCCCTTGAGGTCCGCGAACAGGACCGTCACCTGCTTCCGCTCGCCTTCGAGCGCGACCTTCGAGGTCAGGATTCGCTCGGCGAGATGGCGGGGAATCTGACTGCGCGGGGTCGTCGCGGTGGCGGCGGCCGCCGCCGGGGCGAGTCGCGTGCCGCACTCCCAGCAGAAGGGCTGATCGGGGCGGTGAGGTGTCTCACAGCCGGGGCACGCCGGAGTGAGACGGGCTCCGCATTCCCCGCAGAACTTGGCGCCAGCCGGATTTTCCTGCTGACACTTCGCACACAGCATCCACGACCTCCACTCGCTTGCGGGGCCGCGAAGCGATGGGACGAGCGTAGCCTCTAACGTCCTCCCCCGTCAAGCAAAGGCGGACGGCAAAGCCGCCGATTCGGCGAAGCGTCTTGCGCAATAGTTGCGCTCCGTGCCATCGTTCGACCCGGCGACGATGACGAGACGCTTCAGGCGGCAGTCCACGGCATGAGCGACGCTTTCCCGGCGTTCCCCAACCGGGGGCTCGAGACCCTCGATCCGGAGGCGCTCCGGCGCCACCAGTGGGCCCGCGTCGAGGCGCTGGCGCGGGCTGCGGTGCCCGCGAATCCGTTCGTCACCGCCCAGTGGAGGCGGGCCGGGCTGACCTCGCCGGCCGACCTCCGGAGCTGGGAGGATTTCCGCCGGCTGCCCCTCACGCGCAAGAGCGAGCTGGTGGCCGACCAGGCGGCGCATCCGCCGTTCGGGAGCAACCTGAGCTACCCGCTCGACCGCTACGTGCGGGTGCACCAGACGTCGGGGACCACCGGCGCGCCGCTCCGCTGGCTCGACACGCAGGAGTCCTGGGACTGGTGGGCGCGGTGCTGGGGCTTCGTCCTGCGGGGCGCGGGCCTGGGGCCTGGCGACCGCGTGTTCTTCCCCTTCTCCTTCGGGCTCTTCGTCGGGTTCTGGGCCGGATTCGAGGGCACGCGCGCCCTGGGGGCCCTCGCGATCCCGGGCGGCGGGCAGGACTCCGCGCAGCGGCTGGCCGCCATCGAGAGTCTCCGCGCCACCGCGGTCTGCTGCACGCCCTCCTACGCGCTGCACCTGGCCGAGGTCGCGCGCGAGCGCGGCGTGGCGCTCGACCGGCTCGGCATCCGCGCCACCGTGCACGCGGGCGAGCCCGGCGCGGGGATCCCCGCGGTGCGCGCCCGCATCGAGCAGGCCTGGGGCGCCCGCGCCTACGACCACGCGGGCATGACCGAGATGGGCGCCTACGGCTTCGAGTGCGCGGCCCAGTCCGGGCTCCACGTCAACGAGGCCGAGTTCATCGCCGAGGTCATCGATCCCGCCACCGGCGCGCCCGCGGACGAGGGCGAGCTCGTGCTCACCAACCTCGGCCGCCTGGGCTCGCCGCTGCTCCGCTACCGGACCGGCGACCGCGTGCGCGCGGAGCGGACGCCGTGCCGCTGTGGCCGGACGTTCCTCCGGCTCGAGGGCGGCATCCTGGGGCGGGTGGACGACATGCTCATCGTCCGCGGCGTCAACGTGTTCCCCTCGGCGCTCGAAGGCATCGTGCGCCGCTTCCCGGACGTCGACGAGTTCGTGATCGAGGTCTACCGGCGCGGTCAGCTCGACGAGGTGCGCCTGCTCCTCGAGATCAACGGGCA
>DATFGS010000332.1:0-6671 GCA_035249225.1 Candidatus Methylomirabilota bacterium
CAGCTCGTGCGCCGGCCGCGGCCCATCGGACAGCGCGATCACCCGCGCGAACTCCCGCGGGCCCGCGCCCTCGAACCAGCCCGCGAGCCGGCCGCGCACCAGGGCGCCGTAGCGGGCCACCGACGCGCCGTCCAGGAGATCGGCGGGAGCGGGCTCGTCGCGCCAGCCTTCCGGAACGCGACCGAGGTCCATTCCGTCGGCGAAGCCCAGGCCGAGCCGGAAGAGGCCGAAGGCGAGGTCGCGGAGCGCCGGGTCCAGGCCGGCCTCCGGCACGCCGCGGATCATGCGCTCGCCCGCCGCGAGGATGTCGTCCAGCCGGCGGCCCAGCTCGCCGGGATCGAGCCGGCCCACGGCTCCTAGCGGCCCGTGAACGTGACCGGCTGCTTGCGGGCGAACGCGAGGACTCCGTTGCGGAAGTCCTCGGTATGGCCGCTCGCCGCGATCGCCTGCGCCTCCAGCTCCATCTGCGTCTCGAGGCTCTCCTGGGTGGACTGGTGGAAGAGCAGCTTCGCCCGTCCGAAGGCCTGGGTGGGACCCTGGGCCAGCTCGCGCGCGAGCGCGCCCACCGCGCCGGCGAACTCGGCGTCCGGGTGCACGCGATTGACCAGCCCCCACTCCATCGCCTCGCGCGCGGAGAGCACGCGATTCGTGTAGTGCAGCTCCAGCGCGCGGCGCAGCCCGATCATCCGCGGCAGGAAGTAGGACGAGGACCCGTCGGGCGACGCGGCGATCTTGGAGTACGCCATCGTGAACTTCGCCGACTCGGCGGCGACCACCAGGTCCCCCGAGAGGGCGAGGCTCATCCCTCCGCCCGCCGCGATGCCGTTCACCGCCATCACCACCGGCTTCATGGTCCGGGCCAGCCGCGACACCGCCCCGTGCAGATAGGTGGTCAGCTCCTTGACCAGCACCCCGATCCGCTCCGGATTGTCCGCGAAGTCCTTGACATCGCCCCCGGCGCAGAACGCCTTGCCCGCTCCGGTGATCACCACGCACCGCACCGCCCGGTCCTCGTCCGCCTCCAGGGTGGCGTGGAAGAGGTCCCGCCCGAGCGCCAGGTTCAACGCGTTGTACGCATCCGGCCGGCTCAGCGTGATCGTCGCGACCCCATCCTTCACCTCGTACCGCACCGTCTCGTACGCCATGTCACTCTCCCTTGGTGGGGACCGTCCGTTGTCTACCGTTCACGCCGGCCGGAGCGTCGCAGCCTCGCGCCGAATCACCGCGACTCGACGAGGAGCTAGCGACGATCGCCCACGCGGTGAAGCTTGAGCAGGTTGGTCGTCCCGGTCACCCACATCGGCGCGCCGGAGATGATCACGATGACGTCGTTGTTGCGCACCGTCCCGTCGCCCAGCAGCGTGGCCTCCACTTCCTCGATCATCTCGTCGGTGGTCTCCACCTTGTGCACCAGCCGCGAGGAGACGCCCCAGAAGAGGCCGAGCCGCCGCTGCACCTCGGAGTACGGGGTGAGCGCCATGATCGGCACCTCCGGCCGGTCCTGGGAGATGAGCCGCGCGCTGAAGCCGGACTGCGTGAAGGCCACGATGGCCTTGGCATGGAGCAGCCGGGCCGCCTGGCACGCCGCCTCCGCCACCGCTTCCGGGAAGCCGTAGGCCTCCGGCCGCTGGCGGGCTCCGTTCGAGGCCGGCACGGCCCGCTCGGCCCGCTCCGCGATGCGCGCCATCATCTCGACCGTCTCGACCGGGAAGCGGCCGGTCGCGGTCTCCGCGGAGAGCATGATCGCGTCCGCCCCGTCGAAGATGGCGGTGGCCACGTCGCTCACCTCGGCCCGGGTGGGCCGCGAGTGCGTGACCATGGACTCGAGCATCTGGGTGGCCACGATCACCGGCACCTTGGCCAGCCGCGCCTGGCGGATGACGTCCTTCTGGATGACCGGCACCTCCTCGAGCGGCACCTCGACCCCGAGATCGCCCCGCGCCACCATCACCGCGTCCACCAGCGGCAGCAGCCCCTGCAGGTTCGCGACGATCTCCGCGCGCTCGAGCTTGGCCACGATCGGGATGTTGGCGCCCTGGTCGTGGAGGAACTTGCGGACCTCCTGGATGTCGGCGGCGGAGCGGACGAAGGAGATCGCCACGTAGTCGACCGCCTGCTCGATCCCGAAGCGCAGGTCCTCGCGGTCCTTCTCGGCCAGGCACGACACCGGCACCGGGAGCCGCGGGAACGACACCCCCTTGTGATCCGACACCGGCCCGCCCGAGACGATCCGGCACTCGACCTCGCCGTCCTCCACCTTCTCCACCACGAGCTGGATCATCCCGTCGTCCATCCAGACCGGATCGCCCGGCCGCAGGGCCGCGAGGAACTCGGGATGGTTCAGCGAGCTGCGCGACGCGGTGCCCTTCACGGTGCGCGCGGTCAGCACGAAGCGCTCGCCCGGCGCGAGCGTGGCCTGCCCGCCCACGAAGGTGCCGAGCCGCACCTTGGGCCCCTGGAGGTCCTGGAGGATGGTGATCGGCCGGCCCCAGCGGGTCTCGCCCTCGCGGATCGCGCGGATGACCTCGGCGTGCTCGACGTGCGTGCCGTGCGAGAAGTTCAGGCGCGCCACGTCCATGCCCGCCGCCACCAGCCGGTCGAGCATCGCCGGCGGGCTGCTCGCCGGCCCGATCGTGCACACGATCTTGGTGCGTCTCACGCCAGCATCCGGGCCAGGTACTGGCCGGTGAAGGACTTGTCCTGGCGGGCCACGTCCTCGGGCGTGCCGGAGGCGATCACCCGGCCGCCCTCGTTGCCGCCCTCGGGACCCAGGTCGATCACCCAGTCCGCGGTCTTGATGACGTCCATGTTGTGCTCGATGATCACCACCGTGTTGCCCTGCTCCACGAGCTGGTTCAGGACCTCCAGCAGGCGCCGGATGTCGGCGAAGTGCAGCCCGGTGGTGGGCTCGTCCAGGATGTAGAGCGTGCGGCCGGTGGCGCGACGGCTCAGCTCGGTGGCCAGCTTCACCCGCTGCGCCTCGCCGCCGGACAGGGTGGTGGCGGCCTGGCCGAGCCGGATGTAGTCGAGCCCGACGTCGTGCAGCGTCTGGAGCTTCTGCTTGATCGAGGGCACCGGCTCGAAGAAGCCGAGCGCCTCCGCCACCGTCATCTCCAGGATGTCGGCGATGTTCTTGCTCTTGTAGCGCACCTCGAGGGTCTCGCGGTTGTAGCGCTTCCCCCGGCAGACCTCGCAGGTCACGTACACGTCGGGCAGGAAGTGCATCTCGATCTTCACGAGCCCGTCGCCCTGGCAGGCCTCGCAGCGCCCGCCCTTGACGTTGAACGAGAAGCGGCCCGGCTGGTACCCGCGCACCCGCGCGTCCGGGGTGCGCGCGAGCAGCGTGCGGATCAGCGTGAACACTCCGGTGTAGGTCGCGGGGTTCGAGCGCGGCGTGCGGCCGATCGGCGACTGGTCGATGTCGATGACCTTGTCGAGATGCTGCGCGCCCTCGATCCGGTCGTGGGCCCCCGGCCGATCCTGCGCCCGGTGGAGCATGGAGGCGAGCGCGCGGTACAGGATGTCGTTGACCAGGGTGGACTTGCCCGAGCCCGACACCCCGGTGATCGCGGTGAAGGTGCCGAGCGGGATCTTCACGCTCATCCCCTTCAGGTTGTGCTCCCGCGGGTTGTGGATGATCACGAACTTGCCGTTGGTCTTGCGGCGGGCCTCGGGCACCGCGATGCGCTCCACCCCGGCCAGGAAGCGGCCGGTGAGAGACTCGGGATTCGCCATCACCTCGTCGGGCGTGCCCACCGCGACCACGTGGCCGCCCAGCTCCCCCGCCCCGGGGCCGAGATCCACCACGTAGTCGGCGGCCCGCATCGTCTCCTCGTCGTGCTCCACCACCAGCACCGTGTTGCCGAGGTCGCGCAGGCGCTTGAGCGTGTCGAGGAGCCGCCCGTTGTCCCGCTGGTGGAGGCCGATGGAGGGCTCGTCCAGGATGTAGAGGACGCCGACCAGGCTCGAGCCGATCTGGGTGGCGAGGCGGATGCGCTGCCCTTCCCCGCCCGAGAGCGTGGCCGCGGGCCGGTCCAGCGTCAGGTAGTCGAGCCCGACCTGGGAGAGGAAGCCGAGGCGCTCGCGGATCTCCTTGAGGACCCGGCGGGCGATGGCCATGTCGCGCTCGGACAGCGTGAGCGTATCGAAGAACTGGCGCGCCGCCTTGATGGGGAACCGCACCACGTCGGCGATGGACCGTCCCGCGATCTTCACCGAGAGCGTCTCCGACCGCAGCCGGGAGCCGCCGCAGGTCGGGCAGGCCCGCTCGGTCATGAAGTGCTCGACCTCGCTGCGGGTGTCCTCGGACACCGTCTCCTTGTAGCGGCGATCGAGCAGCTTCACCACGCCCTCGAACCCGTCGTCCGGCTCGCCGTGCAGGATGACGTCGCGCACCTTCCTCGGCAGCTTGCCCCACGGCGTCTCGAGGCTGAACCCGTGGCGCTTCGCGAGCACGCGCAGCGTCTGCTTGAAGATCGACGACGCGGACGGGCCCGCCCACGGCACCAGCGCGCCGCCGGCCAGGGTCTTCGCGGGGTCCGGCACCACCCGCTCCGGATCGATCTCGTAGCGGGTGCCGATGCCCCCGCAGTCCGGGCAGGCCCCGTACGGGTTGTTGAACGAGAACATGCGCGGCGACACCTCCGGGAAGGAGATGCCGCAGGCCGCGCAGGCCAGCCGCTCCGAGAACAGGAACGACGGGCCGTCGGGCACCTCCACCTGCACCACCCCGTCGGCCAGCCGCAGCGCGGTCTCGAGCGAGTCGGCCAGCCGCCCGCCCAGGTTGTCCTTCACCACCAGCCGGTCCACCACCACCTCGATGGTGTGCTTCTTGGTCTTCGCCAGCTCGATGTCCTCGGTCAGCTCGCGGAGCTGCCCGTTGACCCGGACCCGCACGTAGCCCTGCCGGCGCAGGTCGTAGAAGAGCTTGCGGTACTCGCCCTTGCGGCCGCGCACGATGGGCGAGAGCACCGCGATGCGGCTGCCCACCGGCAGGGTCATCACCCGGTCCACCATCTGCTGGACGGTCTGGGCCGAGATCACGTTGCCGCACTGCGGGCAGTGGGGGATGCCGACGCGCGCGAAGAGCACGCGCAGGTAGTCGTAGATCTCGGTGACGGTGCCCACCGTGGAGCGCGGGTTCTTCGACGTGGTCTTCTGCTCGATCGAGATCGCGGGCGAGAGCCCCTCGATCGAGTCCACGTCCGGCTTCTCCATCTGCTCGAGGAACTGGCGCGCGTAGGCCGAGAGCGACTCGACGTACCGGCGCTGCCCCTCGGCGTAGATGGTGTCGAAGGCCAGCGAGGACTTCCCCGATCCGGACAGCCCGGTGATCACCACGAGCTGATCCCGCGGGAGCTCGAGATCGATCGCCTTCAGGTTGTGCTCGCGGGCGCCGCGGACGACGATCCGGTCGTTGGCCATGGACGCTACATCATACCCCTGCCGTCGAGCCGGGTAAAAGGGCCCGCCGGGCCACGCGCCGCTCCGTCACCACGAACAGCGTGAGGCCGGCCAGCGCGCCGATCGCCGCGGCGTGGAATCCGGCCGCGAAGGAGACCCGCTCCACCGTGAAGCCGACCAGGAGCGAGCCCAGCACGCTCCCGAGATCGAACGCGCCGGAGAGCGTGCCCATGGCCGAGCCGCGCTCCGCCTCCGGCGTGCGATCCACCAGCAGCGCCAGCAGGGTTGGATAGAACATGGCCACGCCCGCCCCGAGCATGATCGCGGCCGCGGCCAGCCCCGGCACCTGCGGCGGCCGGGCGAGGACCAGGTAGCTCAGCGTGGTGAGCGCCACCGCCGGGACGATCACCCGGTCCCGGCCGATCCGATCGGACAGGCCGCGGAGGGTGAGGCGCCCGGTGATGATGCAGATCGCGAAGAGCACGTAGAACCAGCCGAGGCTCCCTTCGAGGCCCGAGGCCAGCGCGTAGAGAGGCAGGAACGCGTAGATCGAGCTGTAGCCCACGTTCACGCAGACCACGGTGGCGGCCGCGGGCAGCGCGCGCCGGCTGAACCAGCGAAATCCCTGCGGCGGCACGGCCCCGAGGGCGGGTGCCTTCAGAAGCAGGATGAGCAGGGCGATCACGACGCCGAGGACAACCGCGGCGGCGAAGCAGGACCGGATGCCGGCGCGCGCGTACAGGGCCAGGCCGAGCGGCGGGCCCGCCGCGAAGGAGAGCGCGGTGGCCAGGAAGTAGACGCTGAGCGCCTCGCCCCGACGGGCCGACGGGCTGGCCTGGGCCACGAGCACACCCGCGGCGGTGGCGAGCACGCCGTTGCCGCAGCCGAGCCCGGCCATCAGGGCCACATATGCGGCGGGAGCCCCGGCCCACGGCAGCAGGAGAAGGGTCCCGAGCAGCACCGCCACCCCGGGGAGCATCACCCGCCGGGCGCCGAAGCGATCCACCCAGCCGCCGACCAGCGGGCGCAGGATCATGGACACGGTCGTGGACGTCGCGAAGAGCAGGCCGACCTGCGTCTTGCTGCCCCCGAGCGCGACCACGTGGAGCGGCAGCGTGGCATTGAGCAGGTAGATCACGACGTGCACGCCACCGGAGATCGCGAGGCAGGCCGCGATCGTCGGCGTGACCAGCGAGGGCCGGGCTCCGGTCACGGTCGGACGCGCCGGCCGAGCCACAGCACGAGCGCGCCGGCGGGCGCGGCCACCA
>DATFGS010000333.1:0-3010 GCA_035249225.1 Candidatus Methylomirabilota bacterium
GTCTTGCCGTCGGTGTCCACCAGCATCGAGTCCGGGATGTAGCCGACGTTGATCGACCGCATGAACGCGAGCTGGGAGGCGAACGCCTCCTTGGCGAGCGGGTCCCGCTTGGCCCACCTGAACCACATCGGGATCGCGTGCCGCCGGAACTTCTGGACGTCTTCCTCCGAGAGCCGGATGACCTGGACCCCCTGCGCCTTGTACTTGTCCCAGGCCGCGATGTTCTCCTTCTGGATGTACGCGTACTGGTCCCAGGAGTGCTGCCGCGTCGCCGCGATCACGAGCTCCTGCAGGTGCTTCGACAGCGCGGTCCACTTCGCCATGTTCACGGTGAGGTCCATGAGGTCGACCGGCTGGTGGAGACAGGGCGTCGAGGGCGGCCCCATGATGATGTACTTGGCGACCACCCCGAAGCCGAGGTCGTAGTTCACGGCCGGGCCGGTGTAATCCGAAGCGTCGAGGAGCCCCTTGTCCAGAGCCTGGTAGACCTCGCCGCCGGGCAGGATGACGGTGGAGACCCCGGCGTGGGCGAAGATCTCCGAGATCATCCCGCCCGGGAAGCGGATCTTCTTGCCCTTGAACTCCTCGAAGGAGCGGATCGGGATCTTGGAGTGAATCAGGTTCAGGTCGTGCTGGATCGGGCCCACGAAGAACATGTTGTGGTCCCGGTACGCCCGCCGCGCGACCTGCAGCCCTCCGAGCTCGTAGAACCAGGTCTCCCACTGATCCGGCCGATCCAGCCCGAGCGGGTACGAGGAGAGGAAGGCGGAGATCGGCATGTTGCCCGACCAGTAGTTGGAGAAGCAGTGCATCGCGTCCAGCTGTCCCGCCTTGACCGCATTGAACATCTCGAACGTGCCGACGATCCCCTTCTCCGGAAAGGGCTGGAACTGGAGCCGCCCCTCCGAGATCTCCTTCACGTTGGCGCAGAACTTCTGGAACTGCTTGTAGCCCGCGGTGCCCGGCGGCCAGGCGGTCTGGATGCGCCACTTGATGGGGGTCTGGGCGCGCGCCACCGCGGGGAACGCCAGGGTGGCGGCTCCGCCCGCGACGGCCTTGAAGAGCCCGCGCCGGGAGGTGCGCCTCGGCGGGCTCGGCTTCGCGTCGGTGGTCATGCCTGTCTTCCCTTCCTTGGAAGCGGGGGCGCGCCGCGGTGCGCGAAACGAACGGAGACCCGCGAGGATGCCGGAATTATCGGCCGGGGGGGCCGACGTGTCAAGAATGGGGCGCGCGCATTGACCGCGCTCGACCCGCCTGGTAGCATCCCCCCGGTCGCCAAGCGCGCCGCATGTGTCACCACGAGAGCGAACGCCGCGTCGGGTCCAACGGTTCGGTCCCGGAAGCGACGCCGGGCCTGGGCGAGCGAATCCCGCGCCTCCTGCTGGCCTGGTGGCCTCTCGGACCGCTCGTGCGCTGGGTCGCCCGGCTCCGCGCCTCGGTGCACTCGAAGCTCCTCGGAGCGTTTCTCCTGATCGCCCTGCTCCTGATCGCGATGGGAGGCATGAGCCTCCGCTCGATCGCGACGGTGGCGCGCCAGAGCCGTCTCCTGGACCAGGCGCGCGAGCGGGTCGACGCCACCCGGCAGATCGAGCACGCCCTGGGCCTGCAGATGACCTTCATGCGCAACGCGCTGCTGCTCCGGGACGACGCCACTATCGAGAGCATGTTCCGCGAGAACAATCGCTTCCAGGAGACCTTCGACCGCCTCGAGGCGGCCGCCTCGCCCGACCAGCGCGGGACGATCCGGGACATCCGGTCGGCCCAGGACAAGGTCATGGCCACCGTCGCCCGGATCGCGGGCCTGATCCGCGAGGACAAGGCGGACGAGGCGATGGATCTCCACCTGAGCGAGGGCTATCCGCTGTACCGGGAGATCGCGACGCTCGTCACCCGCGCGGTCCGCGCCGAGGAGGCGGGCATGGGTCGGTTGCGGGACGGGGTCGAGGTCACGTATCGCCGGGCGCTCCTGCTCACCGGCGGCTTCGCGGCCGCATCCATCGTGCTCGCCCTGGGCCTCGGCTTCGTGATCTCGTGGTCGTTCATCCTCCCGGTCCGCGAGGCGGAGGGGTTCCTTGGCCAGGTCGCCAAGGGGAACTTCGACGCCAGCATCGACGTGCCGAACCGCGACGAGTTCGGGGCTCTGGCCCGCCAGATGAACGAGATGAGCCGGGAGCTGCACGAGCTCTACGACGCCCAGCGGCAGGCCGCGGCTCAGCTCCGCGCGCTCAACGCCGAGCTGGAGCAGGCGAGCCGGGCCAAGTCCAACTTCCTCGCCAGCATGAGCCACGAGCTGCGGACGCCGATGAACGCGATCCTCGGCTTCACCGAGATGATCCGCGACGGGCTGTACGGGGAGGTGCCGCCCGAGGTCCAGGAGCCGGTCTCGGACATCCACACCTGCGGCAAGCAGCTCCTCGGGCTGATCAACAACGTGCTCGACCTCTCCAAGATCGAGGCCGGTCACATGGAGCTGGCCCTCGGCGAGTACGTGGTCGAGGACATCGTGAACACGGTGAAGCTATCGCTGCGCGCCCTCGCCGCCACCAAGGGGCTCGACCTCGTCACCACCGTCCCGCCCGACCTGCCGCTCGGCGTGGGCGACGGCAAGCGGATCACCCAGTGCCTGATGAACCTGGCCGGCAACGCGCTCAAGTTCACGCGCGAGGGGCGCGTGGAGATCCGCGTGGCGGCGGAGGGCGAGTCGCTGCTCTTCGCGGTGTCCGACACCGGGATCGGCATCCCCGCCGACCAGATCGAGAGCATCTTCGAGGAGTTCCGTCAGGCGGACGCGACGGTCAGCCGCGACTTCGGCGGCACCGGGCTGGGCCTCTCGATCACCCGGAAGCTGGTCGAGCTGCATGGAGGACGCATCTGGGTCGAGAGCCAGGCCGGCAAGGGATCGACGTTCTTCTTCTCGATCCCGGTCCGGGTGGCGAGGGAGGCGGCCGCGTGAAGACGGTCCTGTACGTCGAGGACAACGAGTTCAACCGCAAGATCGTCCGCCAGCTCC
>DATFGS010000334.1:0-1668 GCA_035249225.1 Candidatus Methylomirabilota bacterium
GGGGGCCCGAACACGTTCCCGATGATCGCCTACCACCGCGTGGTGACCGGGGAGATCCCGTCGGAGGTCTTCGCGGGCAAGATCGTCCTGGTGGGCGCCACCACCCCCACCCTGCACGACATCTTCCCCACCCCGTTCGCCTCGCAGGCGGGCATGCCCGGCGTCGAGATCCACGCCCACACGCTGGAGACCCTGTTCCAGGGCATCCCGCTGCGTCGGGCCCCGCGCTTCCTGGTGCCGATCGTGGCGGTGCTCGCGGGGGCCGCGGCCGCCTGGACCGCCACCGCCCTCCGCCCGCTGCCCGCCTTCGGCGTCGTCGCGGCCGGGGTCGGCGGGTACCTGGCGGCGAGCCACGGCGCCTTCCTGTGGGGCCGTTACTGGATGGAGGGAGTGCCGGTGCCGCTGGCCCTCCTCGTCACCTACGCGGGCACGGTGGCCAAGAACTTCACCCAGGAGCAGCGCGAGAAGCGCCGGCTCTCACGCTTCTTCTCCCCCGACGTGGTGGCCGAGATCGTGCGGCACAAGGACGACGCCAAGCTCGCGGCCACGCGGCGGCGCATGACCGTGCTCTTCTCCGACATCCGCGGGTTCACCTCGATGTCCGAGAAGATGCAGCCGGAGGAGGTCGTCACGTTCCTGCGCGAGTACCTGACCGTGATGACCGAGGCGGTGTTCAAGCACGGCGGCACCGTCGACAAGTACATCGGCGACGCGATCATGGCGCTCTACAACGTGCCCTTCGAGGCGCCGGACCACGCGCTGCGCGCGGTGCGGACCGCGCTCGAGTTCCAGGAGCGCCTGCAGCCGCTGGCCGAGCGCTTCGCGGCCCGGCACGGCGGCAAGCTGGCCTGCGGCGTGGGCATCCACACCGGCGACGCGGTCGTGGGCACCATCGGCTCCGAGCAGCGCCTCGAGTACACCGCGATCGGCGACACCATCAACCTGGGCTCGCGGCTCGAGGGGCTGACCAAGGAGTTCAGCGTGCCGATCATCATCAGCGAGGCCACCTACGCGGAGGTGCGCGAGCAGTTCGGAGCCCGCGACCTGGGCGAGGTCACGGTCAAGGGCAAGGTGATCCCGGTGAAGATCTACGCGGTGCTCGGGCCCCTGGAGCGATCGGAGGAGCACGCGACCGGCGCCGCGCGGGAGGCCGCGTTCAACTCCCGCTCCGCCCCGCGCCGCACGATGGAGGGCCACGTATCCATCTCGGACGGCGAGCTGACCGTGGTGGCCGAGGCCAGCGACCTCTCCCGGACCGGCATCGCGGTCCACTCGGTGCCCCGCCGGCTCGAGCCGGGCGAGATGGTGTCGCTCCAGATCGCCCTGCGCGATCACCCCGAGGCGCTGACGATCGAGCGGGCCGAGGTGATGTGGGCGCGCAAGGACACCGCCGGCCTCCGCTTCGTCGACCTCTCCGCCCCCACCCGCGCCGCCCTCGACAGCCTCACCGCCCGCTAGCGGCGATACCGGCGGGTCGGCCGAGCTACTGTCTCAGTCGCGGGCGACGGAGAGCTGAATGTTGATCGTCTGCTCGAGGTACTCGAGGTTGAACGGCTTGGGGACGTAGTCGGCGGCGCCGAGCTGGAGCAGCCGCGCCGTCGTCTCGATGTCCTCGTTGACCGTGATCATGATCACCGGGAGCGAGGGCGAGCGGGCCGCGAGGCGCTT
>DATFGS010000335.1:0-9926 GCA_035249225.1 Candidatus Methylomirabilota bacterium
GGGTGTCGTGGATCACCCCCGTCCTGTTCCTGCCCCCCTTCCTGGTCTACCTCCTCCTGGTCCGCTGGTGGACGGCGAGCACGGAGCCGTGGCTCGGCGTGCTCGTCTTCTATTCGGTCGTGGTGCTGCTGTTCGGCTACGTCTACGTGCTGCTGACCCACGCGGGCCGGGGCGTGCTGGCCTGGCGCGGCCGCCCCCTCGCCGCGTGAATCGGCCGGCGCTCGTCGTCGGCGCCGTGCTGCTGGTCGCGCTGGCCACGGTCACCGCGGTGGGGGAGTACGTGCGATGGAACCTTCCCCGCAGCGACGAGAAGCTCGCCGCCTGCCGGGCCATCCCGCCCGGGTCTCCCTTCACGGCCGTCGTGGGCGCGCTCGGCCAGCCGACGCTGCGGCAGGCGGCGGACCTGGCGGACGGAGCGGTCTGGCTCGAGTTCTCGACGCCCACGACCGGCCCCGGCCGGATCCGGGCCGCGGTCCACGAGCCGACCGGGAAGGTGCTCGCCCTGCGGTGCAGCGCGGATGGGCCGGACACCTGGGCGGCGCCGGACTAGGTCTCCGGCCGAGCGCTAGGACCCCGCGCGACGCCGCGATGCCGGTGACCCCGTTCCACATCGGCCCCGGGCTGCTGCTGAAGGCGGTGGCGGGCCGGCATGTCAGCCTGATGGTCTTCGGCTTCGGCCAGGGCCTGATGGACCTCGAGGTGATCGTCCGGGTCATCCGGAACGATTTCCCCCTGCACGGGTTCGTCCACACGTACCTCGGGGCGACGGGGGTCGGCCTCGTGTCGGTGGTGATCGGGCGCCCTATCTGCCAGGCGCTCCTGGACCGCTGGACTCCCGACCCCCGGGCGGGGTTCGAGACCTGGCTGCGGGGCGTGCGGCGCATCTCCTGGCCCGCCGCCGTCGCGGGCGCGTTCGCGGGGACCTACAGTCACGTCTTCCTCGACAGCATCATGCATGCGGACATGGAGCCGCTCGCGCCGTTCTCGGGCGCCAATGCGCTGCTGGGCGTGGTCTCGCTCGGCGCGCTCCACGTCGGGTGCGCGCTCGGCGGAGTGCTCGGCGTGCTGCTCGGGGCCATCGCGTTCTTCTGGCGCCGGCCCGTCGGCTAGCCTCGAGGGCGCCTCGTGTGGTACAGGTCGCACGTGGACCCAGCGAGCGAGCCCCTGTCGACCCGGGAGATCGTCACCGTGCGCGTGGTGGATGCGCCCCGCGAGCGCGTGTTTCGCGCGTGGACCGACCCGGAGCGCCTGGCGCGCTGGTGGGGACCGAAGGGGTTCACGAGCACCTTCCAGGAGTTCGACCCGCGGCCGGGCGGGACCTGGCGCTTCGTCATGCGGGCGCCCGGTGGGGCCGAGTTCCAGAACCGGAGCGTCTTCGTCGAGATCGTGCCGCCCGAGCGGATCGTCTTCCGGCACGAGTCGCCGCCCGAGTTCCAGGTGACGGCCACCTTCGCCGAGGAGGCCGGGAAGACGCGGGTCACCTTCCGTATGCTCTTCGAGACCGCCGCCGCGTGCGAGAAGGTCAAGCACTTCGCCCCCGAGCAGAACGAGCAGAACTTCGACCGCCTGGAGGCGGAGCTCGCCCGGACGTCGTGACGAGCCCGGGCGTGCGCATCGAGCGCCTGGATGGGCTGCCGGCGGATCGCCTGGCCCCCCTGATCGTCGAGAGCGAGGCGTCGGGGCTTCGCTTCGTGCGCCGGCTCGCCGAGGAATGGGAGAGCGGCGACAATCGCTTCGATCGCGCCGGTGAGGCGCTGTTCGGCGCCCTGCGCGGCCGGCGTCTGCTCGGCGTCTGCGGCCTGAACGTGGATCCGTACGCGGGCGAGCCACGCGTCGGGCGCGTGCGGCACCTCTACGTGCTGACCGCGTATCGGCGGCACGGCGTGGGGCGGCAGCTGCTGGCCGCCGTGATCGCGGCCGCCCACGGCTCGTTCGCCACGCTCCGGCTCGGCACCACGAACCCCGAGGCCGCGCGGCTCTACGAGGCGCTGGGGTTCCGCCGGCACGCCGGCGACGCCCGCTGCACCCACGTCCTGGAGCTGGCCGCCGTCCCGTGAGCGAGGACGCGTCCCGGATCCGCGAGAGCTACGACGAGCTCGCGGCGACCTACACCGCGCGCATCTTCGGCGAGCTGGCCGGCAAGCCACTCGACCGGCACCTGCTGAACCGCTTCGCGGAGGACGTGCGCGACCGGGGGCTCGTCGCCGACGTGGGCTGCGGGCCGGGCCACGTGACCCGCTACCTCCACGAGCAGGGGGTCCGGATGCTCGGGATCGATCTGTCGCCGCGGATGATCGACTGCGCCCGCAAGCGCTCGCCCGCGATCGAGTTCCGCGTCGGCGACATGCGGACGCTCGAGCTGCCCGATGGCGCGCTCGTGGGCCTGGTCGCCTTCTACGCGCTCATCCACATCGACGAGCGCGACATGGCGGCCACGCTGCGCGAGCTGCGGCGGGTCCTGGCGCCGGGCGGGCTCCTCTTGATCGCGTTTCACGTGGGCGAGGAGACCGTGCACCGCGACGAGCTCTGGGGCCACGCGGTGTCGCTCGACTTCCGCTTCCTGATGCCGGATCGCATGATCGCGCGCCTCGTGGAGGCCGGCTTCGTCGTCCTGGAGCGCATCGAGCGGGAGCCATACCCGGAGGTCGAGCATCCGAGCCGCCGCGGCTACCTCCTCGCCCGGTCACCCACGGATTAGCAACACCAGCCCCGAGAGGCAGAGCACCGCGAACACCACGCGGCGGAAGCGCGCGCGGTCGAGCCGGGTGAAGAGCACCATGCCCGCCGCGAGCCCGACCACCGCGGGCCCCGCGTAGAGCCAGGTGAGGCGCCAGACCTCCCGATCGAGCAGGCCGGCCCACCAGTAGCCGATCAGGATCACCGCCTGGTTCACGATCAGGAAGGCCTGGATGTTGGCCTTCACGGTCCGCGTGCTCCAGTCCTGCGCCGCCGCGTAGAGGATCACCGGCGGGCCCGGCGTGCCGATCGCCCCGCCCAGCACGCCCGCCGCGAGCCCGGCGCCGAAGCCCCAGCCGCGACCGCGGAGCCGCTCGGGATAGAGCCCGAGCCATTCGAGCGCCACGATCGCCAGCAGCACCAGGCCGATCAGGCGCTTGAGCAGGTCGGGGGGCAGGGAGGCCAGGAGCCAGACGCCGGCGGGCGTGGCCAGGATGGTGCCGGCCACCAGCTCGGTCATGCCCTGCATGGTGAAGTCGCGCCGCAGCGGGATGAAGATGATCGCGATGAACACGGCCGCGTAGAGGGTGATCAGGACGATGGCGTGCTGCGGCGACATGAGGAACGGCAGGAAGGCGAGCGAGACGAGGCCGATGCCGAAGCCGGCCAGGCCCTGCACGAAGCAGGCGGCCGCGATGATCGCCGCGCCGAGCAGCCAGAGCGACAACGAGGGCGCGCCTAGAACTTGGTCGGCCAGCCGCCGAGACGATGGCGGCCGATGGCGGAGCGCGTGCGCGCCTGGGCGAGGAAGCGGATGACGACGTCGCGCGTGTCGGCGGGATCGATCACCTCGTCGATGAGGTGCCGCGCGGCCGCGCCGTAGGGCAGGGTGTCGAGCTCCCACTGGGCGAGCAGCGCCTGGCGCCGCGCCGCGCGCTCCTCGGCGGGCAGCTTCGCGAGCTCCGCGCCGTGGACCACGTTGACGCGGGTGGCCGGGTCCATGAACGACATCTCGGCGGTCGGCCACGCCACCAGCAGGTCCGCGTACCCGCCGCCGCCCATGTTGAAGTAGGCCTGGCCGTAGGTCTTGCGCACGATGATGGACACGCGCGGCACCGAGACCATGCCGAGCGCCTCCATCCAGGTGATGATCTTCCCCGCGACGCGCCTACGCTCGGCGTCGCGGCCGATGAAGAAGCCGGGCACGTCGTGCAGGAAGATGAGCGGGATGTTGAACGAGTCGCAGAGGGCGAGGAACGAGATCGCCTTGTCGCAGCCGTCCGCGTCGCAGGCGCCGCCCTTCTGGATCGGCTGGTTGGCCACGAAGCCCACCACGTGGCCGCCCATGCGGGCGAGCGCGGTGATCAGGCTCCGCCCGAAGCGCTCCTTCACCTGGAAGATCTCGCCGCCGTCGGCCAGGCGCCGCAGCACCCGCGTCATGTCGTAGGCGCGGTTGCGCGCCTCCGGCACCAGGTCCGCGATCGTGCCCATCTCGGCGCCCGAGCCCGCGGGCACCTCGGCCCGGGGCGGGGCCTGCCGGTTGTGGGAGGGCAGGTAGGAGAGGAAGCGCTTCACGTGGGCGAAGCACTCGTCCTCGGTCTGGCCCACCACGTCGGCGAAGCCCGTCTCCTCGGCGTGCGCCTTCGCGCCGCCCAGCTCCTCGGGCGAGATCTTCTCGCCGGTGGCCAGCTCGAGCACGCGCGGGCCCGACACCGCCATCGAGGCGCCCTCGAGCATCACCACGAAGTCGGAGAGGCAGGCGTTCCAGGTCGGCAGCCCGTAGGCCTGGCCGAGCACCGCGGTCACCATCGGCACGCGGCGCCGGCGCGTGCCGTAGTAGGTGGAGGTGCCGAAGGAGGCGATGCCCGCGGAGCCCATGATGTCCGGCATGCGCGCGCCGCCCGCCTCGGCCAGGTAGACGATCGGCATGCCCCGGCGCGCGGCGAGCCGCTTGAGCTCCGCCTCCTTGTGCGAGGCCACGCGGCTCGACGTGGCGGCCAGCACCGTGAAGTCGTTGGAGCACACCACCACCGGCCGGCCGTCGATGCGGCCGAGGCCGCCCACCTTGGAGTCGGCCGGGGTCTCGGCCTCCATGCCGGGCACGTCCGAGGTGTTGAACGTGCCGACCTCCACGAACGAGCCCGCGTCGAGCAGGCGCTCCACCCGCTCCCGCGCGTTGAGCGCTCCCGCCTCCCGGCGGCGCGCCAGCCGCTCGGGCCCGCCCATCGCGCGCGCCTTGGCGCGCCGGGCGTGGAAATCCTTCATCCGCTCGTCCCAGGCCATGGCGGGGCATTGTAGCAGCCCCTCGCCATTCCGGGAGCGCTTGGGTACACTGCGGGGGCACGATCACCCCCACGCCACCGGAGGCCGCAGCGCGATGAAGCACCATCAGGTCTACCGCACCGAGCTCACGCCCGTCAGCTTCCTCGTCCGCAACGCCTACGTCTTTCCCGACAAGACGGCGGTGGTGCACGGCCCGCGGCGCTACACGTACCGGCAGCTCGGCGAGCGGGTGAACCGGCTGGCGTCCGCCCTGCGGCGGGCCGGCATGCAGAAGCACGATCGCGTGGCGTTCCTGTGCCCGAACATCCCGCCGATGCTCGAGGCGCACTACGGCGTGCCCGCGGCGGGCGGCGTCCTGGTCGCGATCAACACGCGGCTGTCCTCCGACGAGATCGGCTACATCCTCCAGCACTCGGGCTCGGCGTTCCTGTTCGTGGACGCGGAGCTCGAGCACCTGATCAAGCCGCTCGGGCTCACGAGCATGCGGGTCGTGCGCGTCGACGACACCGGCGCGGGCGGAGATCCCTACGAGGACTTCCTGGCCGGCGGCTCGCCGGAGGCGGTGGAGAGCTGGCTCGAGGACGAGGAAGAGACGATCTCGATCAACTACACCTCGGGCACGACGGGACGGCCCAAGGGTGTCATGTACTCGCACCGTGGGGTGTGGGTGAACGCGGTCGGCGAGATCGTCGAGACCGGCATGACCTTCGAGACCAAGTACCTCTGGACGCTGCCCATGTTCCACTGCAACGGCTGGTGCTTCACCTGGGCGGTCACCGCGGTGGCGGGCACCCACGTCTGCCTCCGGAAGGTCGAGCCCGCGCGGATCTGGGAGCTGATCGACGCGGAGGGCATCACCCACTACAACGGCGCCCCCACCGTGCAGATCGGCGTGGTCAACGACCCGAAGGCCCACAAGCTGGCGCGGCCGGTGACGGTGACGGTGGCGGGCGCGCCGCCCTCGCCGACCCTGCTCGGCAAGCTCAAGGAGCTCGGCTTCCGGCCGGTGCACGTCTACGGCCTCACCGAGACCTACGGGCCGCACACGGTCTGCGGCTGGAACGCGGACTGGGACGCGCTGCCCGCGGACCGGCAGGCGAGCCTCGCCGCCCGCCAGGGCCAGGGCTACGCGCTCTTCGACCTGGTGCGCGTGGTGGACGGCGAGATGAACGACGTGCCGCGCGACGGCGAAACGCTGGGCGAGGTGGTCATGGTGGGCAACAACGTGGCCAAGGGCTACTACGAGCAGCCCGACGCCACCGCCGAGTCCTTCCGCGGCGGCTGGTTCCACTCGGGCGACATCGGGGTGTGGCATCCCGACGGCTACATCGAGCTGCGCGACCGCAAGAAGGACATCATCATCTCGGGCGGCGAGAACATCTCGACCATCGAGGTCGAGCAGTGCGTGGCCCGGCACCCGGCGGTGATGGAGTGCGCGGTGGTCGCCATCCCCGACGAGAAGTGGGGCGAGCGGCCGAAGGCCTTCGTCACGCTCAAGCCGGGGCAGAGCGCCACCGAGCCGGAGATCATCGAGTTCTGCAAGCGGCACATCGCGGGCTTCAAGGCGCCGGCCGCGGTGGAGTTCGGCGAGCTGCCCAAGACCTCGACCGGCAAGATCCAGAAGTTCGTGCTGCGGGATCGCGAGTGGCAGGGCCGCACGAAGCGGATCAACTAGCTCGATGCGCGTCGGCATCCTCGACCAGTCGCCGGTACGGAGCGGGGGCACGCCCGCCGACGCGGTCCACGAGACGATCGAGCTCGCCCGCGCGGCCGACCGGCTGGGCTTTCACCGCTACTGGCTGGCCGAGCACCACTCGACCCCCGGGCTGGCCGGGGCGAGCCCCGAGGTGCTGATCGCCCAGGTGGCCGCGGTCACCAGCCGCATCCGCGTGGGCTCGGGCGGCGTCATGCTGCCGCACTACAGCGCGCTCAAGGTGGCCGAGCAGTTCCGGATGCTGGAGACGCTCCATCCCGGCCGCATCGATCTCGGGATCGGCCGCGCGCCGGGCAGCGACCAGCGGACGGCGCGCATCCTCCGTCACGGCCCGGGGGCGCTCGGGATCGAGCACTACCCGCGGCAGATCCAGGACCTGGTCGCGTTCCTCCACGACGACCTGGCCGCCGACCACCCGTGGCGCGGCGTGCACGCGATGCCCGCGGGCCCGAGCGTGCCCGAGGTGTGGCTGCTGGGCTCGAGCGACGAGAGCGCGCTGCTGGCCGCCCAGCTCGGCCAGGCCTTCTGCTTCGCCCACTTCATCAACGAGCAGGGCGGGGCGGAGGTCACGCGCGCCTACCGCGACCGGTTCTGCGCCTCGCCCGACCTGGCCGCGCCGCGCAGCAGCGTCGCCGTCTTCGCGGTCTGCGCGGAGACGGAGGCGCAGGCGCGGCGCCTGGCGCGCAGCCGCGATCTCTTCATCGTTCGGCTCTATACCGGCCGGCCCGCCCCGTACCCGTCGGTGGAGGAAGCGGAGAGCTATCCCTACAATGCCCAGGAGACGGCGATCGCCCAGCACGCGGCCCGGCGCAGCGTGGTGGGCACCCCCGAGCAGGTGCACGAGCGGCTCATGCAGATGGCGGCCGACTACCAGGCCGACGAGCTGATCGTGGTGACGATCACGCACGACTTCAAGGCGCGGATGCGCTCCTACGAGCTGCTGGCCGAGGCGTTCGACTTACCGGGGAGCCCGACATGACCATGCGCTTGTCCTTGCACACGTGGACGCTGGACACCACCCCGCTCGCGGACGCGCTCGCCGTCATCAAGAAGACGGGCTGGGACGCCGTCGAGCTGCGTCGCCTCGACTTCGAGCGGGCGGCCCAGGCCGGCCAGTCCGCCGACCAGGTGCTGGCCCTGGTGCGCGCCTCCGGCCTGCCCGTCGCCTGCGTGGGCGTGGAGCTCGGCTGGGTCTGGGCCGCCGGGGAGGAGCGAGCGCGGCTGCTGCGCGTGTTCGCGGAGCAGGCCGCGCGCGCGAAGGCGCTCGGCTGCGCCACGATCATGAGCCCGGTCGATCGCGGGCGCGGCGACGTCGCCGACGCGGCGCGCAGCATCCGCGAGGTCGGCGACATCGCCCGCGAGCACGGGGTGCGCCTGGCCGTCGAGTTCAACTCCCAGTGCGAGCAGCTCAACGCGCTGGGTCCGATGCGCGAGGTGATGGCGCGGGCCGGCCATCCCCAGACCGGGCTCCTGCTCGACACCTACCACCTCGGCCGCACCGGCGCCTCGCCGCGCGACATCGACGACGTGCGGCCCGAGGAGATCGCCTACGTGCAGTACAGCGACGTCCCGCGCACCGGGCTCGAGCCGGGCAAGGCGCTCGACCGGCTGCCGCCGGGGCAGGGGAGCGTCCCGTTCCGCGAGTTCTTCGCCGCGTTCGCACGCCGGGGCTACGGCGGGTACGCGAGCTACGAGGCGCCCAACCCGGCCGCGTGGAAGCGGCCGCCCGAGGACGTGGCCCGCGAGGCGCTGGCCGCCACCCGCGCGGTCCTGCCGTAGGGAGCCAATCCATGCGATACCGCAAGCGCGCGATGATCGTGGCCGCCCAGCCGGAGGCCACCGAGGCCGGGGCGGAGATCCTGAAGGCGGGCGGCAACGCGGTGGACGCCGCGATGGCCTGCGCCTTCGTGCAGGGCGTGGTGGACCCGCTGATGTGTGGCATCGCGGGCTTCGGGAGCTGCGGCATCGCGATGCCCGCCGCCGGCTTCCACGGCTACATCGACTTCCACGCGCCCGCCCCCCTCGCGACGCGTCCGGACATGTGGGCCGATCGCATCGAGTCGGAGGCGCGCGACGGCTACGGCTTCATCCTGCGCGGACAGGTGAACGACCTCGGCTACCAGGCCATCTGCGCCCCGGCCAGCCTGCGCGCCTACCGCGACGCGCATCGCGAGCACGGACGGCTGCCGTGGGAGCAGATCCTGGAGCCCGCGATCGTGTGGGCCGAGGGTGGCTGGACGGTGCGGCCGCACGTCGGCTCGTTCTGGGCGGAGGACGGCCAGATGGGGCGCGCCGCGAACCACGAGCGGCTCGCGTTCACGCCCGCCGCGCGCGCGCTCTACTGCCGGCCCGACGGCACGCCCAAGCGCGTGGGCGACCGCGTGGTCAACCGCGACCTCGGCCACACCCTGCGGCTGATCGCCAAGCACGGGGACGAGGTCTTCTACGAGGGCGAGATCGCGCACGCCATCGTGGAGGACATGCGCAAGCACGACGGCCTGATCGCGGCCGAGGATCTCCGGGGCTGGCGCACCACGCGCAACGCGCCGCTCTGGGGCACCTACCGGCGCTACCGGGTGTCGAGCAACCGGCCGCCCGGGGGCGGCGTGATGCTGCTCGAGATGCTGAACATCCTGGAGCACTTCCCGCTCGCCTCGCTGGACCACAACTCCGCGGAGTACGTGCGGCTGGTCGCGGAGGCCATGAAGCGCGCGACGATCGACAAGGACCGGTACGTGGGCGATCCGCGCTTCGTGGAGGTGCCGGTGGACCGGCTCGCGGGCAAGCCGTACGCGGCCGAGATGGCCGAGGAGATCCGGGCCGGGAGGAAGGCCGACGTGCCGCGCTTCAACGGGGGCGCCCCCGTCAAGGACACCACGCACGTCTCGGTGGTGGACGCCGAGGGCAACTGCGTGACCATGACCCACTCGCTCGGCATGCCCTCGGGCGTGGTCACCGACGGGCTCGGCTTCATGTACAACGGCTGCATGGGCGTCTTCGACCCGCGCCCGGGTCGCGCGGGAAGCCTGGCCCCCGGCAAGGCGCGCTTCAGCTCGGTGGTGCCGTCCATCGTATGGGAGGCCGACCGGCCCCACCTGGTCATCGGCGCCCCCGGCGCCACCCAGATCGCGATGGGCGTGCTCCAGGTCCTGCTCAACGCGCTCGACTTCGACATGACCATGGTGGAGGCGGTGAGCGCGCCGCGCTTCTCGGCCACCAGCAACGCCATCGACGTGTCCAACCGCATCCCGCG
>DATFGS010000336.1:0-1617 GCA_035249225.1 Candidatus Methylomirabilota bacterium
CCATGCGCACGTTGATGAAGCGCCTGGTGGACGGCTACGTGGACGGCCTGGAGGATCCGCTGCCCGACGCGCTGCGCGCCAAGCACCGCCTGGTGGCGCTGCCGGACGCCCTGCGCGCGGGGCACTTCCCGAAGGCGGACAACGACCACGCGGGCGCCCGGAGACGGCTCGTCTACGACGAGTTCCTGCTGCTTCAGCTGGGACTCGCGATCCGCCGGCAGCGCCAGGGCCGTCAGCCCGGGCTCGCGATGAACCCGCCCGGCGCGCTCGCGCGGCGGCTGCTCGCGTCGCTCCCCTTCGCGCTGACCGAGGCGCAGGAGCGGGTGTGGCGCGAGATCCGGCAGGACATGGCCGAGCCGTATCCGATGAACCGCCTGATCCAGGGTGACGTGGGCTCGGGCAAGACGGTGGTGGCCGCGCTCGCGATGCTCACCGCGGTGGAAGCCGGCTACCAGGCCGCCCTCATGGCGCCGACCGAGATCCTGGCCGAGCAGCACCTCATGACGCTGACCCAGCTCCTCGGACCCCTCGACGTCGAGGTCGCCCTGCTCACCAACGCGGTCAAGGGCAAGGCGCGCGAGCGCGTGCTCGCGGCCGCCGCGGCGGGTGAGATCCGCTGCCTCGTGGGTACACACGCGCTCGTCCAGGACGCGGTGGCCTTCCGGCGCCTCGGCCTGGCCGTCGTCGACGAGCAGCACCGGTTCGGCGTGCACCAGCGCGCCACGCTCAGGCGCAAGGGCGAGAGCCCGGACGTGCTGGTGATGACCGCCACCCCGATCCCGCGCACGCTCGCGCTGACCCTCTACGGCGATCTCGAGGTCTCGGTGATCGACCAGCTCCCGCCCGGCCGCAAGCCGGTGCTCACGCGGGCGCGTCCCGGCTCGGGCCGCGGGAAGATCTACCGGTTCCTGCGCGAGCAGGTGAGCGACGGCCGCCAGGTCTACGTGGTCTGCCCCCTGGTGGAGGAGTCGGAAGCGCTGGACCTGCAGGCCGCGACCGAGATGGCCGAGCGCCTGCAGCACGAGGTCTTCCCGGATCTCGCGATCGGCCTGCTGCACGGCCGCATGCCCTTCGCGGAGAAGGACCGCGTGATGCGGGAGTTCAAGGCCGGCGCGATCCACGTGCTCGTCTCCACCACCGTGATCGAGGTGGGGATCGATGTGCCCAACGCCTCGGTGATGCTGGTGGAGCACGCCGAGCGCTTCGGCCTCTCCCAGCTCCACCAGCTGCGCGGGCGCGTCGGACGCGGGCCCTGGAAGAGCTACTGCATCCTGCTCTCGGGCGCCTCGTCGGAGGACGCCAAGCGCCGGCTCGAGGCGATGACCGCCACCAACGACGGCTTCAAGATCGCGGAGGCGGATCTCTCCCTGCGCGGCCCCGGCGATTTCTTCGGCACCCGCCAGTCGGGCCTGCCCGAGTTCCGCGTGGCGGATCTGCTGCGCGACGCGGCGGCGCTCGAGGCCGCGCGGCGCGACGCGGTCGCGCTGATCCGCGAGGATCCCAGTCTCCTCGCGCCGCCGCACCGGGCGCTCCGGGCCGCGCTGCTGCAGCGCTGGCGCGGCAAGCTCGACCTCGCCGGGGTGGGCTGATGCCCGGCCGCGCACGGTGGGCCCTGCT
>DATFGS010000337.1:0-15363 GCA_035249225.1 Candidatus Methylomirabilota bacterium
AGGCGCTCGACGCGCTCAACGTGGTGAGTCCCGACCTGGTGCTCACCGACGTGCACCTCGGGGCCATGAGCGGCATCGAGCTGTGCGCCCGGCTCAAGGCCGATCCGCGCTACGAGCTCATGCCGGTGGTCATCCTCACCGCGGTCGGCGACCTGGAGGCGCGGGTGGCCGGGCTCGCGGCGGGGGCCGACGACTTCTTCACCAAGCCGGTGGAGTTCGTGGAGCTGCGGACCCGGCTGGGCGCGCTGCTGCGGGTCAAGATGCTGCTCAGCCAGCTCGAGCGGGCGGAGGCGGTGATCACCACCCTGGCGCTCACGATCGAGGCCCGCGATCCGTACACCCTGGGCCACTGCGACCGGCTCTCGCGCTACGCGGTGGCGGTGGGCGAGGCGCTCGGGCTCGATCCGGAGATGGTGCGGTCGCTCCGCCTGGGCGGGTACCTCCACGACCTCGGCAAGATCTCGGTGCCCGACGGAATCCTCCTGAAGCCGGGCCCGCTCGATCCGATCGAGCTCGAGCGCATCCGCGCGCACCCGGGCGCCGGCTCCGACCTGGTCCTGGGCCTGCGCAGCATGGAGCTGGTCCGCCCCATCATGCGCCACCATCACGAGAAGTGGGACGGCTCCGGCTACCCGGACGGGCTCAAGGGCGAGGCGATTCCCCTCGGCGCCCGCATCATCTCGGTGGTCGACGTCTTCGACGCGCTACACACCGACCGTCCCTACAAGGCGGCCCTGCCGCGCTCGGAAGCGGTGTCCATGCTGATCCGTGAGACCGACGCCGGCTACTGGGATCCCCGCGTCGTCGAGACCTTCCTCGAGATCCTCCGCGACTACAAGCACGACACGTAAGGGGTCAGGTCGGCGGAGACGGAGTCGCCGGCGGTCTTGCCGAAGACCGCGCCCGACATGAGGCCGGTGCCGCCGGGGTAGTTGTGGTAGAAGAGCCCGCCCACCAGTTCGCCCGCCGCGTAGAGGCCCGGGATGGGCCGGTCCCACGTGTCGAGCACCTGGGCGCGCGTGTCCACCCGCAGGCCGCCGAAGGTGAAGGTGATGCCGCAGGTCACCCCGAAGCCCACGTAGGGCGGGCTATCGAGCCGCTGCGCCCAGTTGGACTTGGGCGGGGTGATCCCCCGGGTGCCGCGCCCGTCGAGCACCGCGGGGTTGAACGGCACCTGATCCATGACCGCGGCGTTGAAGTCGCGCACGGTGCGCGCGAGGCCCTCGGGATTCACCTCGAGCTTCTTGGCCAGCTCCTCGATGGTGCCCGCCTCCGCCTTGGTGATCTCGCGGATGCGGTACTCCTCGCGCAGCAGCGGCACCGTCTTCTGGTCGAAGATCTGGAAGGCGGCCTCCTGGGGCTGGCGCAGGATCTCCCGCCCGTACTTGGCATAGGTGTAGTTGCGGAAGTCGGCGCCCTCGTCCACGAACCGCTCGCCCTTGACGTTGACGATGAGCCCGAGCGGGTACGAGTGCTTCTGGAACATGTCGCCCACCCGTCGGTCGCCGAAGGCGGGAGCGTTGAGATCCCACGCCACCGCGTGGCAGGACGACCAATGGCCGTAGGCCTGCGCGCCGATCTCGAGCGCCATCGCGATGCCCTCGCCCACGTTGTGGCGGGTGCCGCGCACGCGCGCGAGGTCCCAGTTGGGCCCGAGGTAGCGCGTGCGCCACTCCGGGTTGGCCTCGAAGCCGCCCGAGGCGATGACCACCGCCCGGCACGGGATCTCGCTCGTGCCCGCCGCGCTGCGCGTGGCCACGCCGGTGACCCGGCCGGAGCCGTCCAGGATCAGCTTGTGCCCGGCGACCCCGTAGCGCACCTCGATGCCAACCTTGGCCGCCCGCTCGAAGAGCGCCTCGACCAGGCCCGGGCCGCCGCCCACCGCTTCCAGATTGAGGCCGCCCCAGAAGTGGTGGCGGTCGCCCACCTTGTAGGACTGGCGGCTGAACATGAGGATCCAGCGGATTCCCTGGGTGCGCATCCACATCATGGTGGGCTTCGAGCGCTGGACCAGGTGCTGGGCCAGGTCGAGATCCGATCGGCCCTCGGTCACGCGCATGATGTCGTCGTAGTACTGGTCTTCCGTGTACGCGGGGATGGTGATGGTCGCCGCTTCCTCGTCGCTCAGGTCCGGGATCACGTCGCGCCGCAGATCCTCGAGGCCCTGGTGGGCGAAGCGGAAGCCGCCCGCGGTGAAGAACGAGTTGCCGCCCCGCTCGGACTCCGGGGCCTTCTCCAGCATCAGCACCGAGGCCCCGCCCTCGCGCGCGGCCAGCGCCGCGCAGAGGGCCGCATTGCCGCCGCCGATCACCACCACGTCGTGCGCCATCGCGTCGACTACCTCCAGTCAGGCCGGCTCAGCCGAGCCGGGTCAGCAGGACGAGACCGAGAGCAATCCGGTACCACCCGAATGGGACGAAGCTGTGCGTCTGGATCCACCGGAGCAGCCACCGGACCACGAGGAACGCGGTCACCGCGGAGACCAGGGTGCCCAGCGCGAGCAGCCCCCAGTCGGTCGGCGGGCCGGTGGGATGCCGCAGGGCCTGCAGCGTCTCGAGGCCGCCCGCCGCGAGAAGGGTGGGCACGCCGACCAGGAACGAGAACTCGGTCGCGACGGGCCGGCTCAGGCCGAGCAACATGATGATCAGGATGGTGGCGGCCGAGCGCGACGTGCCGGGGAACACCGCGGCGAGAAGCTGTCCCAGCCCCACCGCGACCGCCATCGCCCAGCTCACGCGCGACACGGACGGCCGCGCGCCCAGCGCCCATTCCACCCCGAGGATCGCCACCCCGCCGATCAGGGTGGCCCAGACGATGGGCGCCATCTCCTTCGGCAGCGCCCAGCCGAGCCGCTTGACCGCGAGCCCGCCCGCGCCGGTGATCACGAAGGCCAGCGCGAGCTTCAGCAGGTACCCGCGCGCCTCCGCCTCGTGCAGGCGCCCCAGCAGGTCCCGCAGGCGGCCGCCGAAGGCCAGCAGCACCGCGAGGGCCGCGCCGGACTGGATCGTGACGTTGAAGAGATCGGACTGGCGCGGCACCCAGCCCGCGTTCTCCACCAGGAGCAGGTGCCCGGTCGAGGAGACGGGCAGGAACTCGGTCACGCCCTCGATGATGCCCAGGATGGTGACGGCCAGCCAGCTGGGCACGGGCCGGTCAGCCCACGATCTCTTCGCCGCCGTCGACCCCGATCACGTTGCCGGTGATCCAGTGCGTGTCGGGGTGGCTCAGCACGACGATCGCGCGTGCCACGTCGTCGGTGGTGGTGAGCCGGCGATGCGGATTGCGACGCGCGGCCTGCTGGGAGAACTCTTCGTAGTTGGGGATCTTCTGGGCCGCGGGCGTCGCGGTCACGCCCGCGCGAATGGAGTTGGCGGTGATGCCCTGGGGCGCCAGCTCGGCCGCGAGCTGCCGGATGTTCGACTCGAGCGCGGCCTTGGCCGCGGAGACCGGGCCGTAGTAGGGGAGCACGCGCGCGCCCCCCGCCGAGGTCATCGCGTAGATGCGCCCGCCGCGGCCCATGAGCCCGCGGCCGACCACCTCCTGGGCCCAGTAGATGAGGCTGTGGGCCATGACGTCGAGCGTCATGTCCATCTGCGCCTTGGTCACCGCCTCCTTCATCGGATCGGCCACGAAGAGCTTGAGCGTGCCGAAGGCCAGGGAGTGAAGCAGCACCCGCACCTGGCCCATCTGCTCGCGCTCCCGGAGCACCCGCTCCATCTCGGTCGCCACCTCGGCGCGCTTCTCCTCGTCGGCCGCGTTGACGTTGAAGAAGCGGGCCTCCCGCCCGAGGGACTTGATCTCGGAGGCGAGGCGCTCGACGTTGGGCAGGGTGGACTTGCGGTCGAGGTGGACGCCGAACACGTCGAGCCCCGCGCGCGCGAGCGCCAGGCTCGTGGCGGCCCCGAAGCCGGACGAGGCGCCCAGGACCAGGGCCCAGCCGCGCAGCGTGATCGGAGAGGCGTCGGTGGTCATCGCTTTCCTCGAATCGCGGGAGTCGCCCGTCGGAGCGCGCCCCATTCTATCAGAACTCCCCGCATGCTACGATGTGCCTCGCCCATGGCGAAAACGGCCGGAATCCTGCTGATCGGCAACGAGATCCTCTCGGGCAAGGTCACCGACGCCAACGCCGCCTACCTCTGCCGCGAACTGCGGGGGCTCGGGGTGGAGGTCCGGCGGATCACCGTCATCCCCGACGAGGTGGACCTCATCGCGGCCGAGGTGCGCGCCTTCAGCGCGGAGTACGACGTGGTCTTCACCTCGGGCGGCGTCGGGCCCACCCACGATGACGTCACCATCGAGGGCGTGGCGCGGGCCCTCGGGGTGCCGGTGGTCCGGGAGCCGCGGCTCGTGCAGCTGCTCGAGAGCTACTTCAAGGGCCGGGGCCAGCTCAATGCGGCCCGGCTCAAGATGGCGGAGGTGCCGGAGGGCGCGGAGCTGACCGCGGACGGAGAGCTGGTCTTCCCGGCGGTGGTGGTGCGGAACATCTACATCCTCCCCGGCGTGCCCGAGATCTTCCGCCAGAAGTTCGACGCGCTCAAGGAGCGCTTCCGCGACGCGCCCTTCCACCTCTGCTGCGTGTACGTGAGCATGGGGGAGGGCACGCTGGCCGATCACCTGAACGCGCTGCTCGCGGGGCATCCGGATCTGCTCCTCGGCTCGTATCCCGAGTTCTCCAACCCGGAATACAAGGTGAAGGTCACGCTGGAGTCCAAGGACCGCGGCTATCTCGACGACGCGATCACCGATTTCCTGGGCCGCCTTCCCCGGGACGCGGTGGTCCGGGTCGACCGGTGAGGCCCCGGCGCGCAAGCGTCTGCTGACCGTCCCGCTCGCCGTCGCCATCGTCGCCGCGGCGCTGTACGTGGCCCGCCTCGGCGCCGCGCCCTTCCTCGATCCGCCGGAAGGGATCCACGCGGAGATCGCCTGGGAGATGCTGCGGGGCGCCGGCTGGATCACGCCGCATCTCAACGGCGTCCCCTACTTCGACAAGCCCCCGCTGCCCTACTGGCTGATGGCGGCCGCCTTCGCCTGGCTCGGGCCCACCGAGACGGCGGCGCGCCTGGTGTCCGCGCTCGCCGCGGTGACGGTGGCGGGGCTCACCGCGCTGATCGGCAGCCGCCTGGCCTCGCCGCGCGTGGGGCTCATGGCGGGGCTGATGGTCGCGGCCAACCTCGAGATGTTCCTCTTCGGCCGCATGGTCAAGCCGGACCTGCTCTTCGTCGCCTGCATCCTCCTGGGCTTCTACGGCTTCATCCTGGCCTACCTGGGCGGCGGCCGGTGGCCGCTCTTGCTGTTCTACGGCGGCCTGGGCCTGTCGGTGCTGGCCAAGGACTTCCTCGGCGCCCTCGGCCCCCTCGCCGCGGTGGCGCTCTTCCTCTGGCTCACCCGGGAGGGCGGGTCGTGGCGGCAGTGGGCGCCGCTCTCCGCGATCCTCCTCCTGCTCGCGGTCGCGGTGCCGTGGTACCTGCTCGTCGAGTCGCAGTATCGCGGCTTCCTCTGGTACACGGTGGTGGACAACCACGTGCTGAACGTCGCGCGGCAGCGCGTGTTCCCCGACGAGGACGTGCCGCTCTCGACGCTCGAGTTCCTGGGGGTCACCGCGGTCGGCTTCTTCCCCTGGGTGCTCGCGCTGCCGCTCGCGGTCGCCCGGGTGATCCGGCGTCGGCCCTGGAAGACCCCGGAGGCGCGGGTCTGGATGCTGCTCGCGCTCTGGACCGTCGGCATCCTGGGCGTCTTCGCCCTCTCGCCGTTCAAGCTGCCGCACTACGGCCTGCCCGCGTTCCCCGCGATGGCGCTGCTGGTCGCCAAGCTCTGGGACGACGCCATCGAGCGGCCGGCGGGCGCCCCCCGCTCGTTCAGCCTGCTGGTCCCCGCGCTGGTCGCGACCGCCCTCGTGGGGGCGGTGATGCTCGGCGCCTGGCTGGGGTGGCTGCGCCTCTCCGCGGACGCGGTCGCGGTGGCCGACGTGGCCGCGCGCAACATGGCCGCGCAGGGCCAGGCCGCGACCAGCGACTTCCTCGCGCAGTTCCGGCCCCTCTTCGGCCCGATCGCGGGCATCTTCCTGCTGGCGGCCGCGGCGCTGGCGGTGGCGGCCTGGCGCCGGCTCCCGCGACTGGGGCTGGGCGCCTTGCTGGCCGCCATGATCGCCTTCCTGCCGATCTCCGTCGAAGGGCTCACCCTGTTCGCGAAGAGCCGCTCGGTGCGGGTGATGACCGACGCGATCCAGCTCCGCCTCGGGCCGGCGGACGTGCTCGCCCACGAGGGCGCGATCGAGAACAGCGCGTCGGCCCTTCTGCGGCTCGACCGGCGGGTGCAGATCGTCAACGGGCGGCAGTCGAACCTGGCCTTCGGCTCGACCTTCCCC
Source organism: Candidatus Methylomirabilota bacterium (assembly GCA_035249225.1). Taxonomy (GTDB): domain Bacteria; phylum Methylomirabilota; class Methylomirabilia; order Rokubacteriales; family CSP1-6; genus CAMLFJ01. Next base: position 6,365 of record DATFGS010000337.1, read on the forward strand.
GAGGCGCGGCCGCGCTTCTGGGACACCGCCGCGCTGGCGGACGCGTGGACGGCAGACCGGCGCGTCTTTCTGCTGTCGGCCGCCGCGCCCGCCCGCAGCGTGGTGCGCGAGCTGCCGGCGGATCGCGTTCATCTGCTGATCGAGGCGGGAGGCCGGCGGCTCTATTCCAACCGGCCCTGAGCACGGGGATGCTATCCTGGCTCTGGACAAGGGAGAATGGACGCCGCGAGCGAGCTCCGTCAGGCGCACCGGACCGCCGCGCTCATCACCGGTGGCCTCATCACGAGCCTGGTGATGTACGGCGTGATCGCCAGCGTGTTCCGGATGAGCCACCCGCCCTCGGACGGGAGCCTTCCCGCATCCCAGATGAGCCTCGTGCGCTACGCGGCCTGGATCGCGAGCGCGATCGTGACCGCCTCCATCCCCGCGCTCCGGCGGCTCCTCCTGACCCGACGCCCGGACGACACGCGCCAGCGGGCGATCGCGCGGCTCACCCTCGCCACCGTCGTGATGGGCGCCCTCGCGGAGTTCCCGGCGCTCGCGGGCTTCGTGCTGGTGATCCTGGGCGGGCTCTTCACGGACTTCTACCTGCTCGGCTCGCTGTCGCTCGCGCTGCTCCTCGCGAGCGCGCCCCGCTACGAGGCCTGGGAGGCGTGGCTCGCCACGCCCGCGCCGCGGTCCTGATCATGAGCGCCACTCCGTATCGCCTGAAGGACGACCCGCACTCGAGCCACTCGGTCATCCTGTCCCGACTGGGGGAGGGGCGCGGCCGCCGCGCGCTGGACGTGGGCGCCGCCGACGGCTTCCTCGCCGAGCGCCTCACCGCGCAGGGCTGGAGCGTGACCGCGCTCGAGCGCGATCCGGAGCTGGCCGCGCGCGCGCGCGGGCGCTGCAAGGAGGTGGTGGTCGCGGACCTGGAGTCGGCGCTCCCGCTGCTGCACGGCCCCTTCGACGCCATCGTGTACGGCGACGTGCTCGAGCACCTGAGCGATCCGCGGGCGGTGCTGCGGGCCCTCGACCAGACCCTGGCGCCCGGGGGCACCGTGATCGTCTCGGTGCCCAACGTCGCGCACCTCTGGGTGCGCCTGTCGCTCCTGGCCGGCCGCTTCGACTACGCCGACCGCGGCATCCTGGATCGCACCCACCTTCGCTTCTTCACCCGCCGCACCCTGCTCGAGCTGCTGCGCGGCGCCGGGCTCACGGTGAGCGAGCTCGCGGTCACCCCGGTGCCGCTGCCGCTCGTGGTCCCGCCGCGCTGGCACGGCCGCTGGCTCGCGCGCGCGCACGCGCTGAGCGCGGGGGCCGCGAGGGGATGGCCCGGCGGCCTCGCGTACCAGTTCGTCGCGGTCTGTCGCGCGGGAGAGCGGTAGATGGCGGCCACGCCCGCGAAGGACACTCCCAAGGTCGTCGTGGTGATGCCGGCGTACAACGCGGGCCGGACGCTCCGCATGACCTACGAGGAGCTGCCCAAGGACACCGTCAACCTGGTCATCCTGGTGGACGACGGCTCCACCGACGCCACCCTCGACGTGGCGCGCGAGCTCGGGCTCGAGATCTTCGTCCACGACCGGAACTACGGCTACGGCGCCAACCAGAAGACCTGCTACACCGAGGCCCTCAAGACCGGCGCGGACATCGTGGTGATGGTGCACCCCGATTACCAGTACGATCCCACCCTGGTGCCGCAGATCATCGCGCCGATCGTGCGCGGCGAGGCCGATCTCGTGCTGGGCTCCCGGCTCGCGGGCGGCGGCTCGGCGATCGGGCAGGGAATGCCCTGGTGGAAGTACGTGGCCAACCGGTTCCTGACCGGCGTCGAGAACCTGGCCTTCGGGCTCCACCTGTCGGAGTACCACACCGGGTACCGCGCGTTCAGCAAGGACGTGCTCGACGCAGTCAACTTCCGCATGAACTCCGACGGCTTCGTCTTCGACCAGGAGATCGTGGCCCAGGTCGTGGCCACCGGCTTCCGGATCGCGGAGATCCCGGTGCCCGTCCGCTATTTCGCGGAGGCCTCCTCCGCGAGCTTCACCGCCTCCTGCGCCTACGGCTTCAAGATCCTCTGGGTGGTCGCGCGCTACCTGCTGCACCGGACCGGGCTCAAGCGCTCCCGTCGGCTCGGCTCCATCGCGGGCCGCTACAGCCGCCTCGGGCGGCCCGGCTCGTCCCCGCCGGCCGACCCCCGGTGATCGTCGCCCGGCTGCTCGACGGCGCGGCCGTCCTCGCCGCGGCCGGGCTGGCCCTGGCGCTCGCCTTCTGGACCGGCCGGCGCGAGCACTGGCCCTGGAGACCCGAGCACCTCTTCCTCCTGCTCCTCGGGCTCGTGGCGCTGCGCGCGTGGCTGGCGCCGCGCCCGATGCCCGCGGTGCGGCCCGGCCGGGCGGTCCTGATCGGGGTGGCGGCCTACGCGGCGGTGTTCTCGTTCGTCACGGTGACCCGTCACCTGACCTTCGCGACGCACGCGCTCGATCTGGGCTACTACGTCCAGCTCGTGTGGAACCTGGCCCGGGGCGCGGGCCCCTACGTGAGCCTGCCGGAGATGCACGCCTGGGGAGATCACCTCTCGCCGATCATGTACCTCTTCGTGCCGGCCTACTGGCTGGTCCCGGGCCCGGCGGTCCTGCTGGTGGCGCAGTCGATCGCGCTGGCCCTGGGCGCCTTCGCGGTGTTCGGCCTGACCCGGGCCCGGCTCGGCGACGAGCGCCCCGCCGCCGCCTTCGCGCTGCTCTACCTCGTGAACCCGTCGCTGCACGGGATCAACGTGCGCGACTTCCACGCGGCCGCCCTCGCGATCCCGCTGCTCCTCGCCGCCTTCTGGGCGGTGGAGACCGGGCGGCCCTGGCTGGCGCTCCTGCCCGCCGCGCTCACGCTGCTCTGCCGCGAGGACGCCGCGCTGCCGGTGATGGGGCTCGGCGCCTGGATGGCGGTGGCCCACCGGCGCTGGCTCCCGGGCGTGGTGACCGCGACCGCCGCGCTGGCCCTGCTGGCGGTGGACGTGCGCTTCATCATCCCAGCCTATCGGGGCGAGCCCTACTCGCACCTCGGCCGCTACGCGCACCTCGGCGGATCGCTCGGCGAGATCGTGACGAACGCGATCCTCCATCCGATCGACACCCTCGGCACGCTGCTCACCGCCGGGCGCGCGGAATACCTGGGCGCGATGCTGGTGCCGCTCGCGTTCCTGCCGCTCCTGGGCGGGTGGGACCTGCTCGGCGTGGTGCCCGCGCTGGCCCAGAACCTCCTCAGCGCCGACCCGGTGCTCTACGGGTTCCGCGCGCAGTACCAGTCCTTCGTCCTGCCCTTCCTGATGCTGGCCGCGGTCGGCGGCTACGCGCGCCTCGCGCGGCGGCGGCCCGGCTCCTGGCCGGTCGCGGTGCTGGTGGTGGCGATGGTGGCGAGCCTCGCGCTCGCGTCGCGCACCGTGAACAATCTCGCGATCGCCCGCTTCTGGCCGGCGCCGGAGCAGCGCGCCGCGTACCAGGTGCTGGCGCGGGTCCCGCCGGCCGCCGCGGTCTCCGCGCAGGATCCCTACGTGCCGCACCTGAGCCTGCGGCCGCTCGTCTTCGTGTTCCCGGTCGGCATCGCGAAGAGCGACTACGTGCTCGTGAACCTGGACTCGTATCCGTGGCGGAACCTGCCGGACGTCACGCTCACCCGGGACGGGAGCCGCGTCACCATCGTGGCGGGAGGCGTCGAGCGGCGCTACGAGGTGGCCGCCCAGGGCGGCCCCCACCTGCTCCTGCGCCGTTTGTGAATCAGGTCAGAGGCACGTAATCGTATTCGCCCACGCCCTGCAGGACGAGGAACACCGCGGACGTCTCCCCGCCGTTGGTCACCAGGTGCGGACGGCCGGCCCGCACCGCGTACGACTCGCCGGGCTCGAGACGGATCTCCTCCTTCGGATCGCGAAGGAAGAGGCGCACCCGCCCCTCGAGGACGTAGAAGGTGTCCCGGATGCTGGTGTGGTAGTGCCACGGCACCTGCTGGCGCGGGCCGATCTGCAGCTCGGTGATGCGAAAGCCCGGCCGCTCGGCGTGGCGCGCGCGGCGCTCGACCTCGTAGAGATGGCTCGCGTCCTTCACCGCTTCCATGCAGGACCTCCTGGGAGCGTCAAGCGCCCGCGGACGGGTCGCCGGTGAGAATGTGGGAGGCGTGGTGGTGGATGAGCAGCCACTCCCCGCCGCTGCGCTCGAAGATGTTGGTGGCCAGGACCGACGTCACCGAGATGTTGCCGCGGGACTCGGACAGGATGTTCTCGGTGCAGGTGACCCAACCGAAGCCGCCCTCCACGTACGCGTGGACGTCGGTGATGCTGAAGCGCATCTCCTGGCTGTTCTTGAAGATGACTTCCCAGGAGTGGCGCACCGCCTCCCAGCCCGCGAGCATGCACCAGCCGGGGTGCACGCACCGCACGTGGTCCTCGTGGGCCCAGATCTCGTCCATCTGCTCGAGATCGAGCGTCTCGAACACGCGGTAGAAGCGCGCGTTCGCCTCCTCGAGCTCGGCGCGGCCGGTCGGCTCCACGGGGAGGTTCTACCAGATCGACCGTGCCTCGGCAAACGCGGCGGCCGCCGCGGAATCGCGCGCGGACCCCCGTGGTACGATGAGCGGGCCATGCCGGTCTCGTCCCTCGCGGTCGAAGCGCGCGATCTCGCCAAGACCTTCCGCACCGGATGGTTCCGCCGGCGGGAGACCGCCGCCCTCCGCGGGGCGAGCCTCCAGGTGCCGCGCGGCGCGATCTACGGACTGCTCGGCCCCAACGGGGCGGGCAAGACCACGCTGCTCTCGATCCTGGCCACGCTGCTGCTCCCGGACAGCGGCTCCGCCACGATCCTCGGCCACGACGTGGTGCGGGAGGCCTTCGCGATCCGCCGCCGCCTGAACATGGCGAGCGGCAACGCGTCGTTCGTGTGGAGCCTGCGGCCGGCGGAGGTGCTCGCGTTCTACGGCCGCCTCTACGGCCTGCACGGGCACGCGCTCAAGCGCCGGGTGGGCGAGCTGCTCGAGCGCTTCGAGCTGCTCCCGCACCTCAAGACCGAGTACAACGAGCTCTCCACCGGGCTCAAGCAGCGGCTCGCCCTCGCCAAGGCCCTCCTGAACGATCCGGAGGTCCTGTTCCTCGACGAGCCGACCCTCGGCCTCGATCCGGACGTGTCGGTCCGAATCCGGGCGCAGATCGCCGAGCTGCGGCGGGAGCGGAACACCACCATCATCCTGACCACCCACTACATGCGGGAGGCCGAGGAGCTGTGCGACCGCATCGCCTTCATCAAGGGCGGGCGCATCCTGGCCGAGGGCTCGGCGGACGAGCTCAAGCGCCAGATCCGCATCGGGGACGTGATCTCGCTGCGCCTCGATCCCGCCGTCCCCGCCGGCCTCGCGGATCTGCCGGGGGTGCTGGCGGCGCAGGCGCGCGGGGACCGGATCGACTGCACGGTGGACGCCTCCGACAAGCGGCTGCCCGACATCCTGAAGTGGCTCTGCGATCAGGGAGTGCTGATCCGCGACTGCCAGGTCCGCGAGCCCGATCTCGAGGAGGTCTTCGTTGAACTCTCGCGCTGAGCCCCTCGCGCCGGGGGCGGGGGAGGCCTGGGCCGCGGAGTGGGCGCGGCTGACCGCGTTCGCCTACCGCAACCTGATCATGGCGCGGCGCAACGTGTTCTTCGTCTTCGAGCTCACGTTCTGGCCGGGCGTGGCCATGCTCTCGCACGGCCTGCTCACCCGCTTCCTCGACCTGACCCCCCAGATGACCGCGTTCATCCTGGTCGGCACCGTCGCGCTCTCCGCGGTCCAGGTCTGCCAGCTCGACGTGGCCTACGCGGTGCTCTTCGACATCTGGTCCAAGTCCATGAAGCACCAGTTCCTGACCCCGGTGCGCATCCACCACCTGGCGATCGGCTCGTGGCTGGTCGGGGTGGGACGGGGCGTGATCGTGTGGGCCCTCATGGCCCTGATCGGCGGTCGCGCCTTCGGCTTCGACTTCCTCGGCCCCGGGCCTCTCCGGGTCGGCCTCTTCCTGCTCGGCTGCTTCCTCACCGCGCTGGTGATCGGGCTCCTGGTCTGCTCGCTGGTGCTGCTCTTCGGTACCCGCGCCGAGACCTCCGCGTGGGCGGCGGTGAACTTCTTCGTGATGCTGGGCGGGATCTACTACCCGGTGTCGGTGCTGCCGGGGTGGGTGCAGACGATCTCGGCGGGGATCCCGCTGACCTACTTCCTCGACGGGATCCGGGCCGGCTACGGGTTCCCGCCCCAGTTCGCCTACCCGTTCGCGACCGGCTTCGCGCTCACGCTGCTCTACGCGGTCCTCGCGCACTGGGCGCTCGCCGCCGCGGTCACCCGCTCCCGCCGCACCGGCCTCCTCCTCAAGCTCTCGGAGTGAGGGGCCGCGCCGGTGCTGCCGCCTAGAGCCCGACCCCGCGCGCCATCATGCCGGCCACGAAGACCATCACCACCACGAGCGCCAGCTCGACGTGGTTCAGAGTGTACAGGCGCGGGGCGGACGACGTGTCCACCTGGAGCCCGCGGCCGAGCTGGGCGCGCCAGCGGATGAAGGTCACCATGGGACGGATCTCCAGCAGGAGGATCAGGAGGAACAGCGCCATCTTGGTCCAGAAGAGGGGCGAGCGGAGATAGAACTCGGTGCCCTTCTCGAGCCCGCCGAAGGCCCGCAGGAGCCCGGTGACGACCCAGAGCGCGGCCGCCACGCCCCACACGTTGTCGGCGGCGAGCAGCCGGCGCAGCCCGTCGGCGTCCAGGCGGCCCTTGAGCGCGCGCCCGCGCAGGAACACCGCGGGCAGCCCGATCGCGAGCGCGAGCAGGTGCAGGGACGAGACGGCCGCGGAGATCACGCGTGAAATGTAGCACGGTCGCCGGGCTGATCGGCCTGCTCCTCGCGGCCGAAGGGTGCGCTCCACATCCGGGCGCCGACGTGCCCTTCCTCGTGACCCCGCCCGAGGTGGTGGACCAGATGCTCAGGCTGGCGCGGGTGGGCCCGGCGGACGTGGTCTACGATCTGGGCTCGGGCGACGGGCGCCTGGTCATCGCGGCGGCCCGAGACTTCCGGGCGCGGGGCGTCGGCATCGAGATCGACCCGAAGCTGGTCGCCCAGAGCCGGGAGTACGCCCGCCGCGCCGGCGTCGAGTCCCGCGTCGCCTTCCACGAGCAGGATCTCTTCCAGGCAGATCTGTCCGCGGCCACCGTGGTGACGCTCTACCTGACGCGCGAGGTGAACCTGCGGCTGCGGCCGAAGCTCGAGCGCGAGCTGGCCCCGGGCACCCGAATCGTGTCCTTCAACTTCGACATGGGCGACTGGGAGCCCGCCTCGATGCTCCGCGTCGACATCAACGGGCGCACCACTCCCGTGTATCTCTGGCTCGTCAAGCCCCGCTGAGATCCCCGCGCCCGCGGAGCCCCCCTCCGAGCAACTTAGCGGGCGAGGAACTTGCGGACGCTGGCCGCGATGCCGTCGGCGTCGAGGCCGTGCTTGGCGTAGAGGCCCTTGAGGTCGCCCGACTCGCCGAACGTCGTCACCCCGATCCGCTTCATCGGCGTGGGCATGACCTCGCCGAGCAGCTCCGCGACCGCGCTGCCGAGGCCGCCGTGGATGCTGTGGTCCTCCACCGTCATCACGTGTCCGGTCCGGGCCGCCGAGCGGAGGATGGCCGCCTCGTCGAGCGGCTTGATGGTGGCGACGTTGATGACCTCGGCCTGGATCCCGTCGGCCGCGAGCTTCTTGGCGGCCTCGAGCGTGTTCCAGACCGGCCCGCCGGTGGCCAGCAGGGTGACGTCGTGCCCCGGGCGGAGCACGTCGGCCTTGCCGAACTGGAAGCGGTAGGCCGCGTCGTGCACCGGCTCCAGGTTCTGCCGGGTGAGGCGCAGGTAGAGCGGCCCCGGGTGCTCGATCGCGTAGGCGACCGCCTGCTTCGTCTCGAGCTCGTCGGCGGGCTGGATGATCGGGATGTTCGGGAGCGAGCGCAGGCAGGCGATGTCCTCGAGCCCCATCTGGGTGTAGCCGTCCTCGCCGATGGCCACGCCCACGTGGGTGCCGACCAGCTTCACCGGCGCGTCGGTGTAGGCGACCGAGACCCGGATCGTCTCGAAGCGGCCGACCAGGAAGCAGGCGAAGGAGCACGCGAAGGGCACGCGGCCGGCGAGGGCCAGGCCCGCGGCCACCCCGATCATGCCGGACTCGGCGATCCCGAGGTTGAAGGCCCGCCCCGGGTACTTCTTGGCGAAGCCGGCGGTCATGGTGGACTTGGAGAGATCGGCGTCGAGCGTGACGATGCGCTCGTCCTTCGCGCCGAGCTCGATCAGGGCTTCTCCGAACGCGGCGCGCGAGGCCTTGGCCGCCATCACTTCTTCCCCAGCGCGGAGAGCTCCGCGATGATCGGCGGAGCCCAATCCGGCACCGGGCGGCCCGCGATCTCCTGGATCGCCCGCACCGCCTCCTCGGGCTTGGGCGACTTGCCGTGCCACTCCGGATCGTTCTCCATGAAGGACACGCCCTTCCCCTTGATCGTGTGGGCCACGATGAACGTGGGCCCGCCCTTCGTGGCCTCCGCCTGGTCGAGGGCCTTGTCCACCTGGGCGATGTCGTGGCCGTTGACCTCGAGCACCGGCCAGCCGAAGGCCTTGAGCTTGTCGGTCACCGGCTCCAGATCGAGGATCTTCTTGACGAAGTTGTCGAGCTGGATGCCGTTGTAGTCGAGGACCACGCAGAGGTTGTCCAGGTGGTGATCGGGCGCCCCCAGCTTCGGCGCGGACATGAGGCTCTCCCAGACCTGGCCCTCTTGGATTTCGCCGTCGCCCAGCACGCAGTAGACGCGCGCCCCCTTGCCCGCGAGCTTGAGCCCGAGCGCCATGCCCATCGCCACCGAGAGGCCCTGGCCGAGCGAGCCGGTCGCGGCCTCGATGCCCGGCAGCATCACGCGGTCCGGATGGCCCTGCAGCGGGCTGCCGAGCTTGCGCAGGGTGATGACGCGGTCCATCGGGAAGTAGCC
>DATFGS010000338.1:0-1832 GCA_035249225.1 Candidatus Methylomirabilota bacterium
TCACCCCGCAGGGCTCGGTCAGCGCGCTGGTCGACCTCTCCGCGTCGGGCGGCCTCAAGATCGTCGTCCGCGACTCCGGCGTGGGCATCAGCCCCGAGAAGCTGCCGACCCTGTTCGAGAAGTTCACCCAGGCCGACAACTCCGCCACCCGCCGGTTCGGCGGCACCGGCCTGGGCCTGGCCATCTGCCGCGAGCTCGTCCAGATGATGGGCGGCTCGATCAATGTGGAAAGCCGTGAGGGCGTAGGCTCGACCTTCATCGTCGAATTGCCGCTGGCCCGCCGCGAAGGCCGCAACCCCGAACCGGTCGCCCACCCGCGCGGCGAGCAGAACAACCTGCGGCTGCTCGCGGCCGAGGACAACGCCACCAACCAGCAGGTGCTGGCCGCGGTGATGGAGTCGCTCGGCATCGACATCGACATCGTCGGCGACGGGGCCCAGGCGGTGGAAGCCTGGGGCGCCTGCGCCTACGACCTGATCCTGATGGACATCCAGATGCCGGTGATGGACGGCATCTGCGCCGCGCGCGAGATCCGCCGGCTGGAGCAGGAGGGCGGCCGCGCCCGCACCCCGATCGTGGCCCTGACCGCCAACGCCATGAGCCACCAGGTCGAGGAATACCTCCGCGTCGGCATGGACGGCCACGTGGCCAAGCCCATCGAGATCGCCAAGCTCTACGAGGCGATCAGCTCGGCGCTGAACGCCGCCGCCACCGGCGGCGAGACCCACGCCATCGAGGCGGCGTAAGGGTCGAGACCGCGCCGCCTCGCAGGGCGGGGAGGCGCATCCCCGCCAGCTAGATGTGAGCTCTCAATAGGTTGTCCACTCGGTCCGGTCCGAGGAAGCTGAGGTTGCGAAGCTTCAGTGTTCCGAGGGAGAGCCGAGTGGACGTGCATAAGAATGCCCGACTGACCCCGAGGGGTCGAGGTGCGATGGTCCGGCGGGTTCTGGCCGGCGAGGCGCTGGCGACGGTCGCGGCGGCGTTCTCGACGACCGTGAAGACGGTCCGCAAATGGGTGAAGCGGTTCCTGGCGGAGGGCTCTGGCGGCCTTGAGGACCGGTCCTCAAGGCCGCGCCGCTTGCGCAAGCCGACGTCGCCAGAGGTGGTGGAGCAAATCATCAGGCTTCGCCGGCAGCGCTTCTGCGGCCAGCAGATCGCCAAGGAGACAGGGGTCTCGCCCGCCACGGTGAGCCGCATCCTGCGGGCTGTGCGCCTGAGCCGGGCCAGCGACCTGAACCCGCCCGCGCCGGTGGTCCGCTACGAGCGCAAGGCGCCCGGAGAGATGATCCACCTGGACATCAAGAAGCTCGGTCGCTTCGAGAAGCCCGGCCACCGGGCGACCGGAAATAGGACTGGCCAAAGCAACAACCGCGGCGTCGGCTGGGAGTTTGTCCACGTCTGCATCGACGACCACTCCCGCGTGGCCTTCAGCCAGATCCATCCCGACGAGACCAAGGAGAGCGCCGTCCCCTTCCTGAAGGCGGCGCTCGCCTACTACGCCAGCCTCGGCGTCACTGTCAGCCGGGTGATGACCGACAACGGCTCCTGCTACATCTCCGACGACTTCCGAAAAGCCTGCGCTGACCTGGGCCTGAAGCACATCCGCACAAAGCCCTACACGCCCAAGACCAACGGAAAGGCCGAGCGCTTCATCCAGACCAGCCTCAGGGAATGGGCCTACGCCCAGACCTACGATAGCTCAGACCACCGCGCCGCCGAGCTGCCCACCTGGCTGCACCGCTACAACTGGCATCGTCCGCACGGCGGGATAAAGTCACAGACGCCCATCAGCCGCCTCGGCTTGGATCGGGACAACCTGTTGAGGCTCCACA
>DATFGS010000339.1:0-13199 GCA_035249225.1 Candidatus Methylomirabilota bacterium
CGGATCGGCGTGGGCCAGCTCGCGGAGCGCCGCGGGGGCGTTCCAGGTCACCACCGGCAACTGGGCGCCCGCCGCGGCCCGGCTCGCGGCCCAGAGGGCGACGTAGCCGCCGAGACTCGAGCCGAGCAGCCCGAAGCGGCCGTCGAGCTCCGGTCGCGTCGCGAGATGCGCGAGGACCGCGTCCAGGTCCGCGATCCGGCTCTCGATGGTGGCCTCGCGCGGCAGGCCGCCCGACTCCCCGCTCCCGCGGAAGTCGAACCGTACCAGCGCGAGGCCGGCCGGGGGCAGCTCGCGCCCGAGCAGGAGGTACTTGTCGCTGTCCTTGGAGGCACCCATGCCGTGGCAGGCGATGACGCAGGGGGCCGGGAGCTCGTCGGGCAAGTGAAGCACGGCGGCCACGTCGGCGGCGCCGACGGGCACCCTGAAGCGGAGCTCTCTCACGCCCAGACGATGTCGAAGACGCGGCAGGTGTTGACGGTGAGCTGGTACATCGCCTCGTCGACCGGCAGCCGCTTGATCTTGGCCACTTCTTCCGCCACCCGCGCGACCAGCCACGGTCCCGAGGTGACGTTCTCGAACTCGCCCTGATACTGCCAGGGCGCGTCGCTCTCGACCAGCAGCGACTCGATCGGCACCGCCTCGACCATCTCCCGGTCGCGGTCGCGGTAGACCAGGTCGGGCGTCACCGAGACCATGAAGCCCGCCGCCACGATCTCGCGGGTGACCTCGGCCGAGGCCTTGTGCCAGTGGAACACCGCTCGCTCCACCCCGCGGCGCTTGAGGATCGCGAGGGCGTCCGCGGCCGCCCCGTGCGGGGCGTGCAGGATGACCGGCAGGTCGTAGCGGCAAGCCAGGTCGGTCAGGCGCTCGAGGCGCTCGCGGGCCTGGCGGCGCACCGCGTCCGCGTCGGCCGCCGCGCCGAGGCCGTACCACGGCAGCCCGACCTCGCCGACCGCGACGAGCCGCGCGTGATGGGCGTGGATCTGCGTCTCCACCGCCTCGAGGTCCTCGCGGGTAAGCTGCCACTCGGGGTGGAAGCCCAGCGCGGGCCACACCGCCTTGGCGTTCTCCGCGGCGGCCCGGAGGGTGCGCTCGTTGGTGGCCTGGTCGCAGCCGACCGCCACCGCGCCCCACACGTTGTGCTCGGTGGCGCGGATGACGGCGCCGCGGACGTCCGCGAAGGCGGGGTCGTGCAGGTGGCAGTGGCTGTCGATGATCACGAGCCGGCCACCGTCATCCGGCCGATGAGCAAGGTCGGCGCGGAGGTGCGGTCGCGGAACACCAGATCGTTGCCGATGCCCTCCACCGCGTGGAACATGTCGAGCAGATTGCCCGCGATCGTGATCTCCTCCACCGGGTAGGCCAGCTCGCCGTTCTCGATCCAGAAGCCCACCGCCCCCCGCGAGTAGTCGCCGGTGACCCCGTTGACCCCGAAGCCGATCAGCTCGGTGACGTAGAGGCCGTTCTTCACGCTCCGGATCAGGTCCGCCGGGTCCCGGTCACCCGCCTGCAGGTGCAGATTGGTGGTGGACACGCTCACCCCGCTGCCGTCGCGGGCCGCGTGGTGGGTGGACGGCAGGCCGAGCTTCCGCCCGGAGTAGGTGTCGAGCAGGTAGGAGCGCAGCGCGCCCTGCTCCACGAGCACGGTGCGGCGCACCGGCAGCCCCTCGCCGTCGAACGGGCGCGACCCGAGGGCGCCCGGGATGGTCCCGTCGTCCACGATGGTCACCGACGGGGCCGCGATGCGCTCGCCGAGCTTACCCACCAGGAAGGAGGCGCGCCGGTAGAGCGCCGGCCCGGCGGCGGCGCCCGCGATGTGCCGCACGAGGCTGGCCGCCATCTCCGGGTCGAAGATCACCGGCACCTCCGCGGTCTTCACCTGCCGGGCGCCGAGCCGGCGCACCGCGCGGCGCGCCGCGGTACGGCCGATCTCCTCCGGGGCCTCGAGGCGCGCGCGCTTGCGGGTGACGTGGTACCAGGAGTCGCGCTGCATCTCGCCGTTGGCGGTCGCCACCGGGGAGACCGCGAGGCTGAACGATGACGTCTCGTACTCGCCCGCGAACCCGTGGCTGGTGGCGTAGGCGTAGCGCGCGCGCCGGTCGCTGAAGTCGCCGCCCTCGGAGTTGGTGATGCGGGGATCGGCCTCGAGCGCGGCCGCCTCGCAGCGGCGGGCCAGCTCGATCTTCTCCTCGGGGGTGAGGTCGTGGCCGCGCGCGTCGTGGAGATCGAGATCCGGCACCTGCCGCGCCAGCTCCGCGGCGTCGGGCAGGCCGCCCATCTCGTCCGGGCTCGTGATGCGCGCGAGCGACACCGCCTCGTCCACCAGGCGCGCCATCGACTCGGGCGTGAGATCGGATGTGGAGGCCGCCGCCACCGACTTGCCCACGAAGACCCGCAGCGCCATGTGCTGCTCGCGCGCGTGCTTGACGGTGTCCACCTGGCCGAGCCGCACCTGGGCGGAGAACGACCGGTCCGCCACCACGAAGGCGTCGGCGGCGGTCGCGCCCCGGCGCGTGGCCTGCTGCAGGAGATCCGCGAGCAGCTCGCGCATGCGGCTCAGACCTGGGTCCCGCCGACCGTCATCCGGTCGATGCGGATCGTGGGCAGGCCCACGCCCACCGGGACCGACTGCCCGTCCTTGCCGCAGGTGCCCACGCCCTCGTCGAGCTTGAGATCGTGGCCGACGCGGCTCACCCGGGTGAGCGCCTCCGGCCCGTTGCCGATCAGGGTCGCACCCTTCACCGGGCGGGTCACGCGGCCGTCCTCGATCAGGTAGGCCTCGCTCGCCGAGAACACGAAGCGCCCGTTGGTGATGTCCACCTGGCCGCCGCCGAAGTTCACCGCGTAGAGCCCCTTGCTGACGCCGCGGATGATGTCGGCGGGCTCGTCCTCTCCGGCCAGCATGAAGGTGTTGGTCATGCGCGGCATCGGGGGATGCGCGTAGGACTCGCGCCGGCCGTTGCCGGTGACCTCCATCCCCATCAAGCGCGAGTTGAGCCGATCTTGCAGGTACCCGCGCAGGATCCCCTTCTCGATGAGCACGTTGCGGCGGGTGGGCACGCCCTCGTCGTCCACGTTGAGCGAGCCGCGGCGGTTCTCGATCGTGCCGTCGTCCACCACCGTCACCAGCTCCGAGGCCACCGACTGGCCGAGCCGGCCCGAGAACGCGGAGGTCTTCTTGCGATTGAAGTCGCCCTCGAGGCCGTGGCCTACCGCCTCGTGCAGCAGGATCCCGGGCCAGCCGGGCCCGAGCACGACCGTCATCTCGCCCGCGGGCGCGTCCACCGCGTCGAGCTTCATCAGGGCCTGGCGCACCGCCTCGCCGGTGAAGCGCTTCCAGCGGTCCTGCTCGAGGAAGAAGTCGAAGGCCACCCGCCCGCCGCCGCCGAAGCTGCCGATCTCGCGCTTGGCGCCGTCCTCCACGATCACCGTGACGTTGAGCCGCGTGAGCGGGCGCACGTCGCCGACCGTCCAGCCGGAGGGGGTCGCGATCATCACCACCACTTCCTCGCTGCCGAGGGTCGCGATGACCTGGCGCACCCGCGGATCGAGGCCGCGGGCCTCCGCGTCCATCCGGCCCAGCAGGTTGAGCTTGCGGCCGAGGTCGGCCGAGGTGGGAGGCTCGGCCAGCGGGTAGAGATCGTGCGGCGGGCCGTCGCCGCCCACCGCGACCACCGCCGAGGTCGAGGCGCGGTCCGCGATCGCGCGCGCCTGGCGCGCCGCCTCTTCCAGGTTTGGCAGGGCCAGGTCGTCGGTGTGCGCGTAGCCGGTGCGCTCGCCGGACTGGGCCCGGAGGCCCGCTCCCTGGCTCACGTGCCGGGCCGCCTTCTTCACCGAGCCCTCCTCCAGGACCAGCTCCTCGCTGATCCGGTACTCGAGGAAGAGGTCCGCATGGTCCACCCGGCCGGCCAGGGTCGAGCCGAGCAGCCGCTCCATGGTCCCCGCGTTGAGGCCGAAGCGGTCGGCGAAGAAGCGCTCGGGGCGCGCTAGCATTTCCGTCTCCTTGGAGGTTTCAAGGGGGCTTCATCCTAGCATCGGCTCCGGGAGGGACCCCCATGTTTAGTGCGCGCTTCGATGTCGAGTGCGACTGTTTCGATTATCTCAGATGTGTCCACGTCTTGCGCCCGCTGGCCTCGGACGCGAGTCGAGATCAGTCGCGCGCGTCGAGGGCGTCCTGCACCAGCTCGTGCAGCCGTCGCAGGCCGATCAGGAGCGACGGGCCCGGGCTCAGGATGTCGGCGCCGTCCATCTCGTGGATGCGGCCCCCGCGCACCGCGCTGATCCGCTCCCAGCCGGGGCGCGCCGCGATCGCCGCGAGGTCGGCCGGCTTGCCGCACCAAGACGCGACGATCAGCTGCGGGTCCCGCCGGACGACCTCGGCGGGATCCACCACCCGCTCGCGGGCGCTCTTGCCGCCGCGGAGATCGGCGAACACGTCGCGGCCGCCCGCGGCCTCGATCAGTTCCGAGACCCAGCGGATGCCGGCGACGAGCGGCTCGTGCCACTCCTCGAAGTAGACGCGGGGACGGTCCGGCCACACCCGCGAGAACTCCCGCACCTGCGTGATCTCGTCGCGCATGTCGAGGACCAGGTCCCGCGCCGCGGGCTCGGCACCGAGCAGGCCGCCCACCGTGAGGATCGTCCGCATGACCTCCTCGACCGAGCGGGGGTTGGCGCAGAACACCGGCAGCCCGGCCCGGATCAGCTCGGCGCTGACGTCGGCCTGCAGATCGGAGAACGCGAGGATCAGGTCCGGCTGGAGCTCGAGGATGCGGTCGACGCGGAAGGTCGTGAAGCCGCCGACCCGCGGCTTGGCCGTCGCCTCCGCGGGCCGCCGCGCGGTGCCGGGCACGCCCACCACCCGGTCGCCCGCGCCGAGCGCGTAGCAGATCTCGACGTGCTCCGCGCTCAGGCAGACGATGCGGCGCGGGAACTCGACCGGGGACTTGCCGTACATGAAGCCCTCCCCTCACCCTGCCCTCTCCCCTGAGGGGAGAGGGGGATGAGGTTAGAAGTCCTTGTTGCCGTCGTAGAGTTCGGTTTTCGCGGTGCCGCGCTGGAAGCTGAGGTATTCCTCCTTGGTCATGCGCGGCTTCCAGGCCTCGAGGATCTCGCGCGCGGCGCCCGCGTCGTCCCAGAGCATGTCCACCGCCATCAGCGCGAGCTGCTTGGCGGGCTCCACGTAGGCGAGCTTCGGATCGGCGATCGCGTAGTCGGCGCCGTGCCCGCCGCCGACGGCCCCGCCCATGTACGGGTGCAGCGTCGGCATCACGTGCGAGATATCGCCCATATCGGTCGAGCCGCTGCGGTGGCCGGACTCGGTGACCTGGTCGGCGCCCAGCAGCGCCGCCGCGTTGGCCTTGAACTGCTCGGCCATGCCCATGTGGTTGAAGAGCGGCAGGTAGCCGGGCAGCGTCTCGATCTCCACCTGGGCGCCGAGCGCGAGGGCGCCCGCGCGCAGCGCGCGATCCACCCGGCGGTTGGCCTCGAGGATCGCCTCCACCGTCTTGCCGCGGACGTAGGTCTCGAGCCGCACCTCGCCCGGTATGACGTTCACCTGGCTGCCCCCATGGGTGATGATCGGGTGGACGCGGATGGAGTCCTCGTCGCGGAACGTCTCCCGCAGCGCGTTGATCGCGGAGAGGCCGATGTTGGCGGCGTAGAGCGCGTTCACGCCCATGTGCGGGGCGCCACCCGCGTGGGAGGCGCGCCCGATGTAGCGCACCGTCTTCACGAGGCAGCCGTTGTTGGAGGCGGCCACCGCCGCCTTCTTCATGTCGGGCTGGGACGAGGTGTGGATCATCATCGCGAGATCCACGTCGTCGAAGTGGCCGAGGCGGAGCAGCTCGGGCTTGCCGCCCAGGAACTCGAGGCGCCCGGCCCGCGCCTGCTGCACCCGCCACTCGACGTCGCCGTATTCCTCCGCGGGCACCGCGAAGAAGACCACGCGGCCGGCCAGGTGCTCGAAGGCGCGCGCCTCGCAGAGCCCCATCGCGGCGCCCAGGAGCCCCGCCATCTGGGCATTGTGGCCGCAGGCGTGCGCGGCGCCGGTCTCGGGATCCGCGATCGGGTGCCCGGCCACCACCAGGCCGTCCAGCTCGCCCAGCAGCGCGAAGGTCGGGCCGTCCTTGACCCCCGCGGCCTCCGCGCGCACGCCGGTGAGCGCGAGGCCGCCACGCGGCTTGAGCCCGAGCTCGCTCAGGGTCTCCTCGGCCAGCCGCGCGGTCTTGAACTCCTTGAAGCCGAGCTCGGGCTGGCGGCGGATCTTCTCGCCGAGACCGATGATGCGCTCGGCGTTGCGGTCGATGGCCTTGCAGACGGCATTCTTGAGGTCTTGCTTGGTCGCCACGAGAGCCTCCTAGGAGAGAAACCGTGCGGGGAGAAAGGGAGTGATCGACGCCGGAGTTTCACCGTCCACGATGCAGCGGGTCAGCAGCGCCGCGGTGATGGGCGCCATGAGGATGCCGTTGCGATAATGCGCGGTCGCCGCGAAGAGGCCGGCCACGTCGGGCCAGGGCCCGAGCACGGGCTGGCCGTCCGGGACCCAGGGCCGGAACCCGCACCAGGAGCGGGTGACGGCGCGGCGGCCGATCTCGGGGACCAGGGCCACCGCGTCCTCGATGAGCGCGCCGAGGCCGTCCGGCGTGACCTCGCGGAGGAAGCCCGCGTGCTCCACGGTGGCGCCGATCAGGATCTCCCCCGAGGGGCGCGGCACCACGTAGATGTCGTCGCCGTGGATGGCGCGGGCGATGAGCGGCGGCGTGTTGCTCACCGCCAGCATCTGGCCGCGCACTGGCGCCACCGGCAGGCGGAGGCCGACCGAGGCGGCGAGCGTGCCCGACCAGGCGCCCGCCGCGAGCAGCACCGCGTCGGCGTGGATCGTCTCGCCGTCGACGATCACCCCGCGGGCGCGCGCGCCCTCGATCAGAATGCGGTTCACTTCGGCGCCGGTCCGCACGTTGACCCCGCGCGCCGCCGCGGCGGCCGCGTAGGCGGTGACCAGCCGCTGGTTGTTCACCCAGTGGTCGCCGCGGACGAGGCGGGCCGCGCTCACGTCCTTGGAGAGCGCGGGCTCGAGCGCGCGCAGCTCGCTCCCCTCCACCACCTCGATGCCGAACTCCCTGGCGAGCGGCCAGGTCCGCCGGAGGCGCGCCGCCTCGATCTCCTCGGGAGAGTGGAGCGGGTAGAGCGTGCCCGCGGTCACGTGCTCGACGTCCACCCCGGTCAGCTCCCGGAGCTCGGAGGCGACGGCCGGGTACAGGCGCCAGCTCTCGATCGCCAGCCGGTGGAAGGGGCCGGGCTCCGGCACCGGCCCGAGCGGGGCGAGCAGGCCCGCCGCCGCGCTCGACGCCTCGGCGCCCGGGCTCGCGCGCTCGAAGAGCGTGACACGGCACCCCCGCTTGGCGAGATCCGCCGCGGTGGCGCAGCCGATGATGCCGCCGCCGATCACCGCCACGCTGGGCGCGGCCATCACGCTCTCCCCAGCGCGTCGAGGAACGCCTTGGTGGCATCGGCCGGCCGCGGCGCCGCGTAGATGGCACCGATCACCGCGACGCCGGTGGCGCCGGCCGCGAGCACCTCGGCCACGCGATCCGGGGTGAGGCCACCCACCGCCAGGACCGGGCGGTCCACCGCCCGGACGACGGCCTCGAGCGCGGCGAGGCCCTGCGGCGGACCGTAGCGCCGCTTGGACGCGGTGTCGTAGACCGGCCCGAAGACGATGAAGTCGGCGCCCTCCTCGGCGGCGCCCCGCGCCTCCGCCTCCGAGTGCACGGAGGCGCCCACGAGAAATCCGCCCGGCGTGATCGCGCGCAGGGCCGACACGGGCAGCGAAGCATGGGTGCGCTGGACCCCGTCGGCCGAGGCGGCGAGCGCCACGTCCGCCCGGTCGTTGACGATGAGCCGCGCGCCGTGACGCTGCGTGGCCTCGCGGAGCGTGTCGGCCAGCGCCAGCAGGTCGCGCGCCTCGAGATCCTTCTCGCGGAGCTGCACCGCGCGCAGGCCCGCGGCCAGGCACTCCTCCACCACGTCGGCGGGCGGCCGGGGCGCCGCCGCGCGGTCGGTGATCAGGTAGAGGGAGAAGCCTAGCTGGTCCACTCGGGCACGCCCTCCAGCGGGGAGGACGCGGTGGCGTAGAGCTTCTTGCCCATCCGTCCGGCCTTGAAGGCGAGCCGGCCGGCCTCGATGGCCAGGCGCATCGCGGTGGCCATGGCCACCGGGTCCTTGGCGGAGGCGATGGCGGTGTTCATCAGCACGCCGTCGCAGCCGAGCTCCATCGCGATGGCCGCGTCCGAGGCGGTGCCCACGCCGGCGTCCACCAGCACCGGAACCGTCACCGCTTCCAGGATCAGCTTGATGTTGTACGGGTTGCGGATGCCGAGCCCCGAGCCGATCGGGGCGCCCAGCGGCATGACCGCGGCCGCACCGGCGTCCTCGAGCTTCTTGGCCATGACCGGGTCGTCGTTGGTGTACGGCAGCACCGTGAAGCCCTCGCGGGAGAGCGTGCGGGTGGCCTCGAGCAGGCCGATGACGTCGGGGAACAGGGTGCGCGAGTCGCCGATGACCTCGAGCTTCACCAGGGTCCCCAGCCCGGCTTCGCGCGCCAGGTAGCAGGTCCGGATGGCCTCGTCGGCGGTGTAGCAGCCGGCGGTGTTCGGCAGCAGCGTGTACTTCTTCGGGTCCACGTAGTCGAGCAGCGATTCGCCCTGGCCCGGCAGGCTCACCCGTCGCACCGCGACCGTGACGATCTCGGCGCCGGAGGCCTCGATGGCCTCGCGCATGTTCTCGAACGACGGGTACTTTCCGGTCCCGACGATCAGACGCGACTTGAACTCTTTTCCGCCCAGCCACAGTGATGTGTCGTACATGGTCCTTGCCTCCCTAACCGCCCCCCATTGGATGGACGATCTCGAGCTTGTCGCCGTGCTGTAGCTTGGTCTCCGCGTAGCGGGCGCGCTGGGTGACCTCGCGGTTCAGGGCCACCGCGGTGAACTCGCGGCGGACTTTGAGCCGGGCGAGGAGATCCTCGACGCTGAGCCCCTCGGGCAGCTCCATCGGCTTGCCGTTGACGGTGACCGTCATGAAAAGACCGCACACCTTTCCAGGAAAGGGTGCGGTCCAGTGCTCGCGCGCCACGTTCCCTTCGCTGGAATTACCCAGTGCAGGTTCGAGGGGTCCCGGGCCGCACCCGGTTCTCAGGAGACCTCCCCCAGCGACGCGATCCGGATTATACCCCAGCGTCGAGCTGCCGCGCGAGCGCGTCCGGGTCGGTCACCGGGAGCTGGCACACGTAGCGCCGGCATACGTAGGCGGTGGGCTTGCCATCCACCGCGCCGCGATCCGCGAGGAGCGGGAGTCCCGTCGCGCCCGGCCCTCCGGCGGCGGCGCCGACCACCACGCGGTTCGGCTGGTAGCGGCGGAACACCGTCTCGGCCAGCGGGGCGGCGGAGCGCGCGGCGCCGGGCGGCCACACCAGCACCACCTCCGCCACCGGCCCCAGGTGGAAGTCGAGCGCCGAGAGGTACCGACCGAAGCCCGACGGGTACTTCTGCATGACGTCCGCCATGGGCCGGAGCGCCCGCAGCGCGATCGCCTCGTAGCGCTCCTCGCCGGCGACGATCGCCAGCCTCAGCAGCCACTCGATGGTGACCGAGGTGCCGCTCGGCACCGCGTTGTCGAAGATGTTCCGCGGCCTCACCACGAGGCTCTCCTGGTCGAGGCCGGTGTCGAAGAAGGTGTCGCGATCCGTGTTCCAGAAGAGGCGCAGCGTCTCGTCGGCGAGCCGGCGCGACTCGTCGAGCCAGCGCCGATCGAAGGTCGCCTCGTAGAGCGCGAGCAGGCCCGCGCCCACCATCGCGTGGTCCTCGAGATAGCCGGTGATCCGGGCCTGGCCGTCCTTCCAGGACCGCAGCAGCCGTCCGTCGCGCACCATCGAGGACGTGAGGAACTCCGCATTGCGGACGGCGGCGGCCAGGTAGTCGGGTCGGCCGAGCCCGGAGGCGGCCTCGGCGAGCGCCGACAGCATGAGGCCGTTCCAGGAGGCCAGCACCTTGTCGTCGAGCCCCGGATGGACGCGCTTCTCCCGGTGCGCGTAGAGCACGGACCGCGCGCGGGCGATCCGCGTCGCGAGCTCGTCCGGGCTCACGCCGAGGCCCCCGGCGACCTGCGCGGGATCCCGCGGCACGAACAGGATGCTGTGGCCCTCGAAGTTGGGCCCATCGTCGACGCCCCAGTACGCCAGCGCGGCCCGCGCGAGGGTCTCGTCGCCCAGGACCGAGCGGATCTCCTCCGGCGACCAGACGAAGAACTTGCCCTCGACGCCCTCGGAGTCGGCGTCCTGGGCCGAGTAGAAGCCGCCGGCCGGGTGCATCATCTCGCGCAGCACGTAGTCGAGCGTCTCCTCGGTCACGCGCCGGTACTCGGCCGCCCCGGTCGCGAGCCAGCCGTGGAGGTAGAGCGAGGCGAGCTGGGCGTTGTCGTAGAGCATCTTCTCGAAGTGCGGCACCAGCCAGTGCGCGTCGACCGAGTAGCGATGGAAGCCGCCGCCGAGGTGATCGTAGATGCCGCCGCGCGCCATGCGGGTCAGGGTATGGCGCAGCATCTCGAGCGCGCGCGGGTCGTCGGTCCGCTTCCACATCCTCAGGACGGCTTCCCAGGCCATGGGCTGGGGAAACTTCGGCGCCTGGCCGAGGCCGCCGTCGCGCTCGTCGAACTCGCCGGAGAGCCCCAGGTACGCGGCGACCAGGACCTCCCTGGTCAGCGAGCTGGCCGAGCGGGTGAGGCGCTCGGACTGCTGCATGCTCTCCACGAGCTGGCGGCCGGCCTCCAGCACCTCGCCGCGGCGGCCGTGATAGGCGTCCGCGATGGACTGGAGCAGCCGCGGGAACGCGGGCATGCCGTGGCGGTCCACCGGCGGGAAGTAGGTGCCGCCGTAGAACGGCACGCCGTCCGGCGTGAGGAACACCGTCATGGGCCAGCCGCCGCGGCCGGTCATGGACTGCACCGCCTGCATGTAGATCTGGTCGACGTCGGGGCGCTCCTCGCGGTCCACCTTGATGGACACGAAGAGGCGGTTCATGAGCGCGGCGATGTCGTCGTTCTCGAACGACTCGCGCTCCATGACGTGGCACCAGTGGCAGGCCGAGTAGCCCACCGAGAGCAGCACCGGACGGTCCTCGCGGCGGGCCAGCTCGAAGGCCTCCGGCCCCCAGGGGTACCAGTCCACCGGGTTGTGGGCGTGCTGGAGCAGGTACGGGCTGGTCTCGGAGGCGAGGCGGTTCGCGGGACGGGACGAGGACGACATGCGCGGAGGCTCGATCAGGCCTGCGGGGTCGCGACGAACGGGAGCGCGGCGACACGGGCCGGCTGCTCGCCCGCGCCGTCCACCACGGTGACCGCGGTGCCCGGCTCGAAGTGCTCGCGGCGCACGTAGCCGAGCGCGATCGGTCGGCCCAGCGCGACGGACCGCACCGCGGAGGTGACGCGGCCCACCTCCTTGCCGTCCACCGTGACGTGGGCGCCCTCGCCGGGGACCCGCTCGCCCTCGATCACGAGGCCGCTCAGCGCGCGGTTGACGTGCCCGCGATACTTCACGCGCGCCACCGTCTCCTGGCCGATGTAGCAGCCCTTCGTGTAGCTGACGAGCGCGTCGAGCCTCGTCTCGGGCAGGATCACCGAGTCGTCCACGTCCTGTGGATACCACGGCTGGCCCGCCTCGATCCGCAGCACGGCCAGCGTGTCGTCTCCCGCCGGCACCGCGCCGGCGGCCTCGAGCGCGCTCCGGGCGGCCGCGCCGTGCTCGGCGGGTACCCAGCAGTGGAAGCCGGGCGCGGGCCCCTCGGAGCGGTTGATCACCCGGACCGTCGCGCCGCCGATCGTGACCTCGGCGTGAGCGTAGGGCGCCAGCTCGAGCGCGACGCCGGCCAGGCCCTCGAGCAGCCCGCGCGCGGCGGGTCCCTGCACCGAGAGGATCGCGAACGCGTCGTCCACCGCCTCGAAGTACGCCTTCTCCGAGATCAGGTAGCGGTCGATGGTCTGGAGCGTCTTCTCGGTGAGGCTCGCGGGCAGCTCGATCAGCACCCGGTCCGCGGTCGCGTAGACGGCGAGCAGCACGGTGACCTTGCCGTGAGCGTCGAGGAAGGCGGCGGGCGCGCCCTGGCCCGGCTGGAGGCCCTTGACGTCGTTGGTCAGCATGCCCTGGAGGAAGGCCAGCCGGTCGCGCCCGGTCACGCTGACTTTTCCCAGCGCGGAGCGGTCGAACAGGGCGGCGCCGTGGCGGGCGGCGTGGTACTTGGCGGCTCCGAGGTCGCGCATGGATTGATCGGGCATGGGCTCATTGTTGTCGGGCGTGCGGCGCCTGTCAACTTGCGGGTCCGGGCCGAGTCGTACACAATGGCCGCCGTGCCGCCCACCGCAACGCCCGATTCCCGGGCCCGCTCCCGCTTCCGCCGCCACCTGCTGCACTGGTACGGCCGCCATCGCCGCGACCTGCCGTGGCGCCGCACCGAGGACCCGTACCACATCCTCGTGTCCGAGGTCATGCTCCAGCAGACCCAGGTCGAGCGCGTCGTGCCCAAGTACCACGAGTTCCTCGATCGCTACCCGACCCTCGAGGCCCTGGCCGGGTCGACGCCCGAGGACGTGCGCCGCCTCTGGTATCCGCTCGGCTACAACGTCCGCCCGCTCAACCTGCACGGGATCGCGCGCGAGGCGGTGGCGAGCTACGGCGGCCGCCTGCCCGACGACGCGGGCGCGCTGCGGGGGATGCGCGGCATCGGCCGCTACACCGCGGGGGCGCTGCTCTGCTTCGCCTACGGGCGCGCCGTGCCCATCGTGGACACGAACGTGCGCCGGGTGCTCGGGCGCGTGTTCCTGGGGCCGCGACGCCTGGCCCGGCTGCGGGGCCAGAAGACGATGTGGGACCTGGCGGCCGCGCTGGTACCGCGCCGGCGGTCCTACGACTACAACCAGGCGCTGATGGATTTCGGCGCCACCTGGTGCACCGCGCGGGCGCCGCGCTGCCGCCCCTGCCCCATGAAGCGCTTCTGCGCGAGCTACCGGACCGATGGGCGTGCTTGACGGCAAGGTCGCGCTGGTGGCCGGGGGCGGCACCGGGATCGGCCGGGCCATCGCCGGGCGGTTCGCGCGAGAGGGCGCGCGCGTGGCCGTCTTCGGCCGCCGCCCGGAGCCGGTGCGCGAGG
>DATFGS010000340.1:0-2280 GCA_035249225.1 Candidatus Methylomirabilota bacterium
ACGAAGAGCAGGATGCGGACGAGATCGTCGCCGTACGGCGCCTCGATGAAGGCGGTGTGCCCCGCGACGGAGAGGCCGGTGGCCAGGAGGCCCGGGCCGAGGCCGCCGTACCAGGCGCTGACGATCACCGCGGCCAGGAGCAGGAAGAACTGCGAGCGTTCGGCCAGCGGCGCCGCGAGGTAGGTGCACGTGAAGGCCAGGCCGACCGCCAGCAGGGCGGCGCCGTACGCCTTTCGAGACTTCCCCGACCGAAGGACCAGCACGCTCAGATCGGCCGCGTTCCGCTGCATCGCGTCAGGTACCCGGCCACATCATACCCTCCGCCCGGCGGCCCGGATCGTGCTGAAAGAGCAATGCCCGTGCCCGGGCATCCGGAGGGCAAGTATCCGATTTAGCTGGAGCCGGCTCCACGCGTGTGATGGTCCACCGCCGGCCGGTAGGTTCGACCCGGTAAACTTCAACCGGAGGGAACGCCGAATGAGCGACACCGCCTGGCTCGTCGTGGCGATCGTGACCGGAGTGCTGGCGGCCGTCGGCTGGATCGCGCGCGAGCGCTGGATCATGCGCCGACGGCGACGCCGCTGACGCCCTTGCGCCGCCGCGCGCAAGTCCGGTAGCCTACGCGGGGCCGCGTGGCGGTGACGATCGAGGCCGCGGGCCGGGGGGAGCTCATGAGCGCTCAGAAGGCACGGATCGGCATCATCGGGGCTGGAGCCATCGGCTGCGTGGTGGGCGGCCTCCTGGCCAAGGCCGGCCACGACGTGACGCTGGGCGATCAGTGGCCCGAGCACGTGGAGCAGATGAAGACGGGCGGGCTGCGGCTCTCCGGCAGCTGCGGCGAGCACGTGGTCCCGGTGCGGGCGCTGACCCTGGGCGAGTTCGGCCAGGTGCGCGAGCCGTTCGAGGCGGTGTTCGTGGCGGTGAAGTCCTACGACACCGAGTGGGCGACCCAGATGGCGGTGGATCACCTGCGGAAGCCCGACGGCGTGGTAGTGGACTTCCAGAACGGGATCAACGACCACCGCGTGGCCGCGGTGGCGGGACGCGAGCGCACCCTCGGCTGCGTCATCCTCATCAGCGCGGGCATGTACGAGGCGGCCCACGCCATCCGCACCGATCGGGGCAACGCGGCCTTCAAGATCGGCGAGCACGACGGCAGCGACTCGCCGCGGGCGCGGCGGATCGCCCAGATCATGAGCGAGGTCGCGCCCGCGGTGGTGACCACCAACCTGTGGGGCGAGCGCTGGTCGAAGCTCGCACTCAACTGCATGCTGAACCCGCTCGCCGGCCTGAGCGGGCTCGGCACCGCCGAGGTGCGCTCGGACCCGATGTCGCGGCGGGTGGCCGCGCAGATCGGGGCCGAGGTCGTGCGGGTCGGGACCGCGCTCGGCCACCGGGTCGAGCCCATCCTGGGCATCGAGGCCAAGCGGTTCGCGGACGCCTCCGGCGCGGCCGACATCGAGACGCTCGGTCGGGAGATCGCGGCGGACGCCCAGAGCCGGAGCGGCGGGCGGCCGTCGCTGCTGCAGGACGTGATGAAGGGCCGCCGCACCGAGATCGACTATCTCAACGGCTTCGTCGCCGAGGAGGGCCGCCGCGTGGGCATCCCCACGCCGTTCAACGACGCGGTGGTGGCCGCCTTCCACGCGCACGGCGTCGGCCAGCTCAGGCCCGATCCGCGCAACCTCGAGCCGCTCGCGCGCCTCCTCGCCTAGACGCGGACCGCGTGGAGCTGCTGTTCGTCCTGGGGGTCGGCCTGGCCGCCGGCACCCTCAGCGGCATCGTGGGCTTCGGCTCGTCCATCATGCTGATGCCGGTCCTGGTGATCGTGTTCGGGCCGCTCCACGCGGTGCCGATCATGGCGATCGCCGCGATCCTGGCCAACCTCTCGCGGGTGCTGATCTGGTGGCGCGAGGTGGACTGGCGCGCGGTCGCGGCCTACGCGGTCACCGGCGTGCCCGCGGCGGCGCTCGGCGCGCGCACGCTGCTGGTGCTGCCGCCGCGACTGATCGAGTGCGCGCTCGGCGTCTTCTTCCTGCTGATGATCCCGGCGCGGCGCTGGCTCGCCGCCCGCGGCTTCCGCCTGCGCCTGCCGCACCTGCTCGTGCTCGGCGCGGTGATCGGCTTCCTGACCGGGATCGTGGTGACCACGGGGCCGATCACCGCGCCGATCTTCCTCGCCTGCGGGCTCGTGAAGGGCGCGTTCATCGCGTCCGAGGCCGCCGCCTCGCTCGCGGTCTACCTGAGCAAGAGCGCGGTGTTCCGCCGCTTCGGGGCCCT
>DATFGS010000341.1:0-15896 GCA_035249225.1 Candidatus Methylomirabilota bacterium
CTCCCGCGGTCCAGAACGCGCCACCGCGCGCACGCGAAGGCGTGCGACAGGGCGCGCCTCGACAGGAGCCGCAGGGCAAGGCCGCCCCCGAGCGCGCGCCCGCAGAGCGCGGCGGGCAAGACCGCGGCGGTCCCGAGCGCGGCCCCCGCGACCGCGACCGCTAGCGGACCCGCTTCGAGCGCGGGCTTCGCCCGCGCACCTACCTGATGCCCGCGCGCATGAAGCTCTGCACGAACTGGCGCTGGAACAGCAGGAAGGCGACCAGCAGCGGGCCCGACGTCATCAAGGTCGCGGCGGTGATGATGGACCAGTCCACCCCCTGATCGACCGAGGAGAACACCTGCAGCCCCACCGTCAGGGGACGCGATTGCACCGAGTTGGTGACGATCAGCGGCCACAGGAAGTTGTTCCAGTGGTAGCTCACCGAGACCAGCCCGTAGGCGATGTAGACCGGCTTCGCGAGCGGCACGTACACCCGCCAGAGGACCTCGAGAGGACCGGCGCCTTCCACCCGCGCGGCCTCGTCCAGCTCCTTGGGCACCGTCTTGAAGGTCTGCCGCAGCAGGAAGATGCCGAAGGCCGAGGCCATGTAGGGCAGGCCGATGGCGGCCAGCGTGTCGAGGATGCCCAGACGGCTCATGGTCCGGTAGTTCTCCACGATGAGCACGTCCGGCATGATCATGAGCTGCACCAGGACCAGCAGGAACGCGACGGAGCGGCCCGCGAACGCGAAGCGCGCGAAGGCGTAGGCCGCGAGCGTGCAGAGCACGAGCTGGACGGCCAGGATCAGGGTGACCAGCGCGATGGTGTTCACGAAGTAGCGCGCGAACGGCGCGGCCGCCCACGCCTTGGCGAAGTTCTCGAGCGTGAGCGGGGCGCCCAGGACGAAGCGCGTCGAGAACTCGGACGGATGGAACGCGGTCCACACCGCGTAGGCCAGCGGCAGGACCCAGAGCACGCCCAGCAGCCAGGCCCCCGCCGTCTCGAGCGCTCGCCCGCCGCGCGTCACTGGTAGTGCACCCGGCGATCCAGCAGCAGGAACTGGCCGAGCGCCACCGCGGCCAGGATCACCAGCAGCACCAGGGTCAGCGCGGCCGCGTAGGCCTGGTCCCAGAACTTGAAGCCGACGTCGTAGATGTAATACAGGAGCAGCGCGGTGGTGTTGTCGGGCCCGCCCTTGGTCATGACCACGATGTGGTCCACGAGACGAAACGAGTTGATCACCGCGTTGACCAGCACGAACAGAGTGGTCGGCATCAGGAGCGGGAACGTCACGCGGCGGAAGAAGTACCAGCGGCTCGCGCCCATCAGCGAGGCCGCCTCGCCCAGGCTGGGCGAGAGCGACTGGAGCGCGGCCAGGTAGAAGATCATGAAGAAGCCCGCCTCCTTCCACACCGTCACCACCACCAGGCAGCCCAGCGCGGTCTCGCGACTGCCGAGCCAGTTGTGGCTCGGCAGGCCGAGGAGGCCGGTGATCTGCTCGAGCAGCCCGTAGCCCGGGGTGTAGAAGAAGAGCCAGATATTGGCGACCGCGATCATCGGCAGCACGGTGGGCGTGAAGAAGGCCAGGCGCAGCAGCCCCCGCCCCGCGATCCGCCCGTTCACCCACACCGCCATCAGCAGCGCCAGCGCCACCGACAGGGGAATCGTCCCGACCGCGAACCACAGATTGTTCCCCAGCGCCTGCCAGAACACCGGGTCCTCCACCATCGCCTGGTAGTTGTCGAGCCCCACCCACACCCCGGCCCGCCCCGCCTTCGGATTGGAGAACAAGCTCGTATAGATGGTCGCCGCCACCGGAAAGTGCGTGAACGCGACCAGCAACACCGCCGCCGGCAGCAACAGCAGCCACCCGATCACATGCCCCCGCCACGCCCCCGGAATCACAGCAAGCACCAGACCCGAGACGGTAGGAATGGGACCACAGCGCCGCCCACATGAAGCTGCATCTTCAGCAACCCAGTGCGGCGGGCGGGGCCGGCGGCGGCGGGGCGGCAGGGGGGCGGGTGACCCGTTCCCCGCCAAGGGTCGCGGCGCCGCCAACAACCCGGATTGGGAACTCCTCATCGCAAGCGAATCGAGATCGCCGGTCGTGGTCAGAGCCCCCCTGCCGCCCCGCCGCCGCCGGCCCCGCCCGCCGCACACCCAGTCCACGCATGCGCGAGCGAGTTACCGCCGATACGGCCGCAGGATGCGATCGGCCTCCCGCTGCGCGTCCTTCATGGCCTGCTCGGCCGGCTTCGCCCCGGTGAGCGCCGCCTGCAACCCATCGTTGAGCGCCTTGGTCACCCGCTGGTTGTCGTGGGTGGACAGCTCGGCCACCGCGTGCGGGAGCTGATCGCGCGCCACCGCGGCGGCGGCGAACCCCGCCACGTACTGCTTCATCGCGGGCGTCTCCCACGCGTCGGGCCGCACCGCCACGTAGCCGGTGTCGATGCCCCACTGCGCGGCCCGCGGGGGCGAGGTGATCCACTTGATGAACCGGAGCGAGGCGGCCTGCTGGGCGGGCGTGCTCTTCTTGAAGATGTGGAAGTTGCCGCCGCCGGTCGGCGAGCCGCGCCGCTTGCCCGCCGGCAGCATCGCCACCCCGAACTCGAACTTGGCGTTGTTCTTCACGTTGGTGAGGTTGCCGGTGGTCGTCCACATCATGGCGGTCTTGCGCTCGAAGAAGTCCTTCGGCGTGGTGCCCCACTCGATGATGCCGGTGGGCATGACCTTGTGCTTGCCGCTGAGATCCATCCAGTACTGGAGCGCCTCCACCACCGCCGGCTTGTCGTAGTAGGTCTCGTTGCCGGCCTGGTTCATCAGCAGCACGTCGTTCTGGGTGGTGAAGCCCTGGAAGAGCCAGTACGGGAAGCCGGACGACGGCACCTCGAGCCCCCACTGCGTGACGTTGCCGCCCGCGTCCCGCTTGGTCAGCTTCCGCGCGTACTCGACCTGCTCGGCCCAGGTCGCGGGCGGCCGGTTCGGGTCGAGGCCGGCCTCCTTGAAGGCCTCCTTGTTCCAGTACAGCACGATGGTGGAGCGCTGGAACGGGATGCCCCAGGTCTTGCCGCCGGTCTGGCTGTTGAGCATGAAGGCCGGGAAGAAGCTCTTGAGCCACGCCCGGTCCTCGGCGCTCTTGGCCATGTCGTCGAACGGGATGATCGCGTCCTCGTCGATCAGCGTGAACATGTCGGTGGAGAGCAGCACCGACATCTGCGGCGGCTCGCCGCTCTTGAGCGCGGTGAGCACCTTGACGATGGTCTCTTGGTAGGTGCCCGCGTAGATCGGCTTCACCCGGATGCCCGGGTTCTCCTTCTCGAAGTCCGCGGCCAGGCCGTCGATGATCTTGGTCACCGGTCCGCCCACCGCGACCGGGTAGTAGAAGCTGAGCTCCACCGGGGCTTGGGCGCCCGCGGGGACCGCGCCGCCCGCGAAGGCGGCGAGCAGGATCGCGGCGGCGAGCCAACCGAGCATTCGTCTCGTCATGAGTGGTCTCCTCGTCATCGAGAGATGGATGAAACGGCGGCCGCGTCGTCGCGACGCCGGCCGCTCCGGGCATCGAACACGTGCGTCGCCTCGGGGCTCCACGAGAGCCGGACCGGCGCGCCGGGAACCAGCGTGATCCGCCCCGGCGCCCGCACCGCGAGGGCCTCGCGTCCCACCGCGCAGGTCACGATCGAATCGGCGCCGAGGTACTCCACGCCCGTCACCGTCGCGCCGAGTCCCCCGGGCCCCGCGCCCGCGTCCACGCGGATCTCCTCCGGCCGGATCCCGAGCAGCGATCCGCTCCCCGGCCCCGCGAGCAGCGGCGGCCCGTCGGTGCCCGCGATGACCGCGCCGCCCGCGCCGTCGGCCAGCGTGAGGATGTTCATGGGCGGCGTGCCGATGAAACGGGCGGTGAAGGCGGTGGCGGGCCGCGCGTAGAGCCGATCGGGCGCCGCGTCCTGCTCGACGCGCCCGTCGCGGAGAAGGATGACCTGGTCGGCCATGCTCATGGCCTCGGTCTGGTCGTGCGTCACGTAGACCATGGTGATGCCGAGGCTCTGCTGCAGCGACCGGATCTCGCGCCGCATCTCGAGGCGGAGCTGCGCGTCGAGGTTCGAGAGCGGCTCGTCCATCAGGCACACCGGGGTCTCCGCGATGAGGGCGCGGCCGAGGGCGACCCGCTGCTGCTGCCCGCCCGAGAGCTGCGACGGCTTCCGCTGGAGGAGCCCGTCGAGGCCGAGCAGGGCGGCCACGCGCGCGAGGCGCGCGCCGCGGTCGGCCGCGGCCACCCGCCGCACCCGCAGGCCGAAGACGATGTTCTCGGCCACCGAGAGGTGGGGAAAGAGCGCGTACGACTGGAAGACCATGGAGAGCCGCCGCTCCGCGGGGGGCAGATGGGTGACGTCCACGCCGCCGATCGCGATGCGCCCGGCGGTCGCGGTCTCGAGCCCGGCGATGAGCCGCAGGGTGGTGGACTTGCCGCAGCCCGACGGCCCCAGCAGGACCAGCATCCTGCCGGCGGCGGCCTCGAAGCTCACGTCGTCCACCGCGCGGGTGGGGCCCCACCATCGGCTCAGGTGCTCGACCGAGATCGCGGACATCAGATCGCGCCGACCCGGCCGGCCATCGCGAGGGTCAGCGGCGGGGCCAGGGCAGGCTCAGCGCGGGCAGACGAAGTCCCAGAGCGCGCCCGCGCGCTCCACCACCGCGTCCACGTCCTCGGCGAGGAGCTGCCGGGCCGCGACCATCGCCCCGGCGTCCTGGCGCACCCGCGCCAGGTAGGCCTCGCGGCCCGCGTAGCGCTCCTCGATGGAGGGGCGCGGGTCGCCGGTCCGGGTCCGCTCGGCCGCGGTGCGCGCGAAGGCGAGCGTCGAGCCCATCATCGCCATGATGTCGCCCGGCGCGCCCTGCTCCGGGTGGCGCGGGTTCCAGCCCGTGAAGGTGGCCAGCGGCACCCGCAGCTCGGGCGGGCGGATGCCCGCGCGCTCGTTGCCGTCGCCGTCCACCGCGGAGACCAACGTCACGAAGGGCGCGCCCAGCGCGGGCGGCAGGGTGGCGATGCCGCGCTCGACCGCCGGGCCGAAGTCGAGCCGTCGCGGCCGCTGGACCTGGTCGGGGAAGCGCGCGCCGGGAATCGCCGCGTAGACCACGCGCGTCGCCTCGGCGGCCACCGCGGTGCCGTCGGCCAGGCGTGGGACCGCGCTGGGCGGCGGCTCCACCCCCTCGCCCACCCACCGGTCGAGATTCACCAGCGCGGCTCGCAGGAGCGGCGAGTAGTCCACCACGCTGAACGGGTGGAAGCCCCGGCCCCCGGTATTGGGATCGGCGGGCGGCGGCGGGAGCGCGCCCGGGGTGTGCTGGGTCCCCGCGAAGAGGTACTGGCGCACGTAGGCCGGCGGGGTCACGTCGCGCGTACCGCCGACGTCGGTGTGCACGAGCGAGCCGTCGCCCCGCCAGTACTCGGCGGAGGTGTTGATGGTGAAGATGCGCGGGGGCTTCGCGCGGTCCGCCAGGCGCCGGAGGAGCGCGTCCCGCTGGCCGGTCACCGGATCGTCCTGGGGACTGTCGGTGAACGGGAACAGGCTGCCCACCGCGTGCACCGCGTTGAGCGAGGGCTGGCCGAAGCGGCAGTTGAACTCGCCCCGCCGGCCGCCCGCCACGTGCGGGATCACCGCGTCCCACACGAAGCGGCCCGCCTCGTCCTCGTCGAGGCCCAGGTAGAGCAGGTGGCGCAGGAAGCGTCCGCTCTGCGAGACGCCGAACACGTACGACCGGTCGATGGTCCCCGCGCAGGGATTCCCCTCGCCGGCGGCGCCCCAGCGCAGGAAGCTCGCGGTGTCGCGCACCGCGGTGAAGCCGAGCCCGACCACCGGGGGATTCTCCGCGCGGTAGTAGCAGTCGTAGATGCGGCCCGGCTCGAAGCCGCCGTCGAGCGCGACCGACCCCGCGTCGGGGAAGCGCCACGACGAGCGCGGCAGCGTGGCCGCGGGCGCGTCGGCGTGCTCGCGCACGGAGAGCTCCGCATCGGGATCGTCCAGGCGGGCCACCGGATGCGGGATGTGGTAGCGGTCGGCCAGCGGCAGCGCGGCCACGCGCGCGTTCGGCCGAAACTCGCAGCGCACGCGCCCGGAGACGCCGGGGGCCCGGGGCACCGTCATCGCCATCATCCCGTCGCGGCGCGGCACGTCGGGCTGCCAGCCGATCCAGGCCACCGTGTAGCCGTGGCGCATCAGGAACTGGTTGCCGAAGTCCTCCCGGGACGTCGGATCGTTCGAGCGCGGGGTGCTGTTGAACATGCCGAGGGCGATCTTGCGCCCCCGGTTCGGCACGTCGAGGAGCAGGCGGCGGCGCCCGCCGTCGAGCGGCCGCAGGAGATAGAAGTCGGCGGCGTACTCCACGAGCCCGCGCGCGTTGCGCGGCGCCAGGCCCAGGTCCGCGATCGCCTCGTTGGCGCGGGCCGCCGGGTCCGCGGTGAAGTGGAGCACGCCCTCGAGCTTCTCGTACGCGTGAGCCGTCCCGTCCGCGCCCTTGAAGGCCGCGCCGTCCAGCACCGGCTCGCGCCGGGTGATCTCGAGCCTGACGACTCCCATCGGGTTCGCCCTCCGATCTAGAAGCCGAGGAACGGCTTGAGCGCGCCGAGGACCGCGTCCGGGTTATCCTCGTGCAGCGTGTGCACCGCGCGGGGAATCTCGACGAAGCGGCCCATCGGCAGCTCCTTGGCCATGCGCTCGGCCACGTCGCGGTCGAGGATCGGGCTCTCCTCGCCGCGCAGCACCAGGGTCGGCACCGGGATGGCCCGCAGCACCGCCCACCAGTCCACCTCCACCGTCGAGCGCCGCGTCTTCACGCTCGGGTGCCACGCCCACACGATGCGCCCGTCCGGCCGCTGCCGCAGGCTCTGGGCCGCCACCCAGCGGTAGTAGTGGATGCCGGGGTACGGATTGCCGCGGAGCAGATGCTGCGCCGCCTGCTCGATGCTGTCCCAGAACTCCGGCTCGGGCGGGCCGGCCGGGGCCTGCGCGGCCCGCGCGCTGATCTCGGGCCCGATGTCCACGATCACGAGCTTCTGCACCGCCTCCGGGCGCTTCGAGGTGAAGTACATCGCATTCCGCCCGCCCATCGAGAGCCCCACCACCACCAGCGGGGCCAGCCCGAGCTGATCGATGACCCCGCTCAGGTCGTCGAACGCGACGATCGGCCCGTAGACCTCCGCGGGATCGCTGTCGCCGTGGCCGCGCTGGTCGAGCGCGTAGACGTGGAAGTGGGGCTGGAGCGCGATGGCCAGCGTGTCCCACGCGTGCGCGTGGCCGGTGAAGCCGTGCAGGAGCAGCAGCGGAGTGCGGCCCTCCCCGCCCCAGTCGAGCACGTGGAAGCGCAGGCCCTGGACGGTGACGAACCGGTCGACCGGACGCAGCAGGTTCATGCCGGCGCGATCAGAGCTGGATGCGGCCGGGGCCCCGCGGGCCGCCACGGCCCCCGATGTCGGGCGGCATGCGGTCGGGAATGACGATGTTCGAGGACTGTTCCCGGCGCAGCTCCTGCAGCTCGCGGATCGCCCGCTCGACGCCCACCTTGGCGCCCTCCGCGAACTTCTCGGCCGCGTCGCCGAGCGAGGTCGCGTCGATCTCGAAGGTGATGGGCAGCGCGCCCACCGGCGAGAGGAGCTGGGCCTCGCCCACGTAGAGGATCTTGCGGGCGAGGTCGATCGAGCCGTCCGACTTGACCGGCGTCATCACCCGGATGATGCCGATGCGGCGGTCGGTGTAGGTCTCCTCGCGATACAGGGCAGTGGCGTCCATGCGGAGCTCGAGCTCATCGGCCATCGTCGATCATCCTCTCTTTTGTCGAAAAGTCCGTCACGCGAGCTCGGCCCGCGCGCTCATCGCCACCGTGCCCTCGGGGGTCACCGCCCACAGCTCGGCCCCGCGGCCGTCCGCGGTGGGCCGGCCGCGCAGCTCGAAGGCCGCGCTGTCGAAGAGCGGTGCGCGGGCCTGGGTCTCGTACCCGGTGAACACGCAGCCCGGATGCTGGTCCCGCGCGAAGTCGATCAGGAGGGTCGAGGTGAGCGGGCCGTGGACGACCAGGGCGGGGTATCCCTCCCGCTCCATCGCCCACGGCCGGTCGTAGTGGATGCGGTGGCTGTTGAACGTCAGCGCGGAGAAGCGGAACAGCAGCACCGGATCCGGCACGATCCGCCGGCGCCACGCCACGTCGTCGGGCGCGGGCTCGCGGCGCGGTGCCTGGTTGCGTTCGCCCGCCCGGACCTCCTCGCGGAACACGGTGCGGCGCTCCTCCTCGATGGCCAGGGTCGGACCGGTGAAGATGCGCTGCACCACCGTGGCGAAGACCAGGGTACCGGTGCCGCCGGTCTTGACCGAGATGTCGGCCAGCTCGGTCTCCCGGCGCACCGTGTCGCCGATGCGCAGCGGGCGGTGGAAGCGGAAGCGCTCCCCCGCGAACATGCGGCGGGGCAGCGGCATCGGCGGGATCACCCCGGTGTCGAGCGGGCTGCCGTCGGGGCGCAGCGCGGCGGACGGAAAGCGCGGGAGGAAGTAGAGCGATTGCCAGCCGGGGGGCAGCGGGTCACCCGGCCGGAATTCAGGCTCGTCGCGGCCGAAGGTCAGGCGCAGCAGGTTGGCGGGCGCGGCGGTGATCACGTCGGTCGCGCTCTCGCGCCGGCCGACGTGCGCCTTCAGATCCTCGAGGGCGACCGCCGATGCTCCGGCGGTGGTCATGCCCGCACCGGCGGGCGGCGGCGGTGCCAGTCCGTCTCCCGCTGATAGGCGTGGCCCGCGCGCAGCACGGTGGCCTCGTCGAACGGCCGGCCCGAGATCTGGAGCGACAGCGGCAGGCCGGTCTTGGAGAAGCCGGTCGGCAGCGCGAGGGTGGGCAGGCCGGTGATGTTGAACGGGCCCATGTTGCTCTTGGCGAACGGGAAGTCGGGATCGAGCACGACCTTGAACGCGGGCGCGGGGCCGAGGGCGGTGGGCGTGACCAGCACGTCCACCGACTGCAGCACGCGCGCGGTGTCCTCCCGGATCTGGGCGCGCAGGCGCTGGGCCTGCACGTACTCGTCCGCCCGGAACAGCCCGCCCGCCATCAGCTTCTCGCGCAGGACGTCGCCGTAGAGCTCGGGCCGCGTGCGCAGGTCCCGCTCGTGGTAGGCGAAGGCCTCGGTCAGCATGATGACCATGAACGACGGCGTGGCGTGGATGCTCGGGATCGTCACGTCGCGCACGGTCGCGCCGAGCCGCCCCAGCTCGCCCAGCGCGCGCTCGAAGGCGGCCACCGTCTCCGGCTCGACCTGGTCGAAGAAGTAGTCGCGCACCACGCCGACCCGGAGGCCCTTGACGCCGCCCTCGAGCCCGGCCAGGTAGTCCGGCACCGGCTCGCGGGCGGAGGCCGGATCGGCCGCATCGTGGCCGGCGAGCGCCTGCAGCATGAAGGCGCAATCCTCCGCGGAGCGCGCCATCGGCCCGGTGTGATCGAGCGTCCACGAGAGCGTGACCACGCCCGCGCGGCTCACGCGCCCGTAGGTCGGCTTCAGGCCCGCGATGCCGCAGAACGCGGCCGGGCCCCGGATGGAGCCGCCGGTGTCGGAGCCGAGCGAGCCCACCGTCATGCCCGCGGCGAGCGCCGCGCCGGAGCCGCTGCTCGAGCCGCCCGGAATGTGATCGACGTTCCACGGATTGCGCGCGGGCGGGAAGCGGTGGCCCGGGAACTGGATGCCGAACGCGAACTCGTGGGTGATGAGCTTGCCGAGCATGACCATGCCGGCCCGCTGCAGCCGCGCCACGCAGGTGCAGTCGAAGTCGGGCACCCAGTCGCCCAGCAGCGCGGAGCCCGCGGTGGTGAGGATCCCCTTCGTCGCGTAGAGGTCCTTGTAGGTGATCGGGATGCCGGAGAGCGGCCCCGCGTCGCCGCGCCGGAGGGCGGCCTCCGCGGCGCGGGCGTCCGCGAGCGCGCGCTCCGCGGTGACGGTCACGTAGGCGTTGAGACTCTTGTCGAGCGTCTCGATGCGCCGGAGCTGATCGGTGGCGTAGTCCACCGGGGAGAGCTCGCGGCGGCGGAAGAGGCCGCCCAGCTCCCGGATGCCCGCGTAGCAGAGCTCGTCGGCGCTCATGCCCCGCTCCCGCCCTTGGCGTCCCCTTTGGGATCAAAAACCACGGCCGGCTCCACCGTCCGGATCGTCCGGCTGTCCAGGGCCCGGATGGGCCGCAGCGCGTTGACCAGGAAGCCGCGCACCAGGGACAGGCGATTCGGGGGAATGGCGAGGCCGGCGAGGCGCGCGCGCTCCTTCACCTCGTCCAGCGTGACGTCGTTGGGCTGCTCGGCCATGGGAGACCTCCTTGTCGGCGACGGGCCATAGAGTAGACGGCTCCGAGCGCGAGAGCAACCGATCGGCCCGGGCCGGCCTTGACAGCGAGGCGGGCGATGACATACACCCAGCGCACAGGAGGAGTGACCCCATGCGCAAGACCTCGGCCGCGTCCCGTCCGGTTGGCCGGCGACAGTTCCTGACCCTGAGCGCGGCCGGACTGGCCGCCGCCGGCCTTCCCCGCGCCGCCCGCGCGCAGACCAGGCGGAGCGGCGAGCTGGTCGCCGGGCTGTCCGAGCGCATGCTGACGCTCGATCCCGCCAACCACTACTCGATCTCCTCCACCTCGGTGCACCGGCACATGTTCGATCCGCTGGTGGACGTCACCAACGACTCGAAGTTCGTGCCCGCGCTGGCCGAGTCCTGGCGTGCGATCAACAACACCACCTGGCGCTTCACGCTGCGGAAGGGCGTGACCTTCCACGACGGCACCCCGTTCAACGCGGACAGCGTGCTCTACACGCTGCGGCGCGTGAAGGACAACACCAAGCTCATCAAGTCCTTCGTCTACCAGGACATCGAGTCGGTGGAGAAGGACGGGGACTACGCGGTGACGGTGACCTCGAAGCGGCCCTTCGGCTCGCTGCCCGCGCATCTCACCATGCTCGGCATGCTGCCGCCGCACGCGGCCCGGAACGAGGACGCGTTCTTCCAGAGGCCGATCGGCACCGGCCCGTTCCGCTTCGTGTCGTGGACGCACGGCGACCACATCGTGCTCTCGGCCAACCCGAGCTACTGGAAGCCGGCCCAGCCGCGGGTCGAGAAGCTCACGTTCCGCTTCATCCCGGAGCTGTCCACCCGCACCGCGGCCCTGCGCGCGGGCGAGATCCACGTCATCGACCGGGTCACCCCCGACCTCGTCGAGACCCTCAAGGGCAGCCGGGGCGTGAAGGTCTACGACGTGCCCGCGGTGGAGGCCCAGCGCTGGGTCTTCCAGCTCGCCAAGGAGCCGGTGAAGGACCAGCGGCTGCGCCAGGCCATCTCCCTCGCGATCGATCGCAACGTGATCATCAAGGAGCTGCTGCTGGGCTACGGCCGCCCGGTGGACAGCCCGGTGCCGCCCGGCCTCATCGGCCACACCAGCCTGCCCCCCAAGGCCTACGATCCGGAGAAGGCCAAGCAGATCCTCAAGCAGGCGGGCTACCACAACGTGGCGATCGACTTCGTGCTGATGAAGGACTTCTATCCCAAGCAGCTCGAGATCGCCCAGGCGGTGGCCGCGATGCTCGGCGAGGTCGGGATCAAGGTCAACGTCCGCAACCTGGAGATCGCCACCGCTCGCGAGCATCGGACCGCCGGGACCTACGATCTCTTCTACTCCGGCTGGGCCCACATGCCGCACGATCCGGACTGGTACTTCGGCCAGTGGTTCACCAAGGCCGGGTCCGAGAAGCTCACCCGCTACAACAACCCGCGGGTCGAGCAGCTCATCGCGGAGGGTCGGGTGCCGGATCCCAAGGTGCGCCAGGCCAAGTACGAGGAGCTCGAGCGCATCCTGTGGGACGAGGAGCCGGAGATCTGGCTCTGCTACACGGTGGCCATCTACGGCACCAGCGACCGGCTGCGCAACTTCGAGCCGCGCCGCGACTACTACGTCCTGCTGAGCGACGTCGCGATCGCGTAGGCGGGTGACGCGCGCGCCGCGGGACCGCGGGCGATGAAGGCCTACGTCCTCCGCCGGCTGTGGCAGTCCGCCCTCACCCTGGTGGGGGTGTCGGTGCTGGTGTTCGTCATCCTGCGGGTCGTCCCCGGCGACCCCGCCAAGATGCTCCTGCCCGAGGGCGCGCCCCAGTCGGCGGTGGACGAGCTCAATCGCCACCTCGGCCTGCACGAGCCGCTGCACGTGCAGTACGGGCTCTTCCTCAAGAGCGTCTTCCAGGGCGACTTCGGCCAGTCCTTCCAGTACCGGGCCCCCGCCCTGCGGGTGGTCACCGAGCGGCTCGCGGCCACCGTGCAGCTCGCGCTGGCCGCCCTGCTGATCACGGTGCTGGTGGGCGGCTCGCTCGGCATCGTGGCCGCGGTGCGCCGGGGCACGCGCTACGACTACGCGAGCACGATCCTCGCGGTGCTCGGCCAGTCCCTGCCCAACTTCTGGCTCGGCATCATGCTGATCCTGCTCTTCGGGGTCGCGCTGCGCTGGTTGCCCACCTCCGGATTCGAGACCTGGCGCCACCTGATCCTGCCCGCGGTGACCCTCGCCGCCTTCCCGATGGCGCTGGTGGCCCGCCTCACCCGGTCCAGCATGCTCGAGATCCTGGGCCGCGACTTCATCCGCACCGGGCGCGCCAAGGGCCTGGCCGAGCGCGCGGTGATCCTGCGGCACGCGCTGCGCAACGCGGCGGTGCCGCTGCTCACGGTGGTGGGGCTGCAGATCGGCACGCTACTGGGCGGGGCGGTCATCACCGAGTCGGTGTTCGCGTGGCCCGGGATGGGCAAGCTGGTGGTGGACGCGATCTTCTTCCGCGACTTCCCGGTGGTCCAGACCGTGCTGATCCTCTCCGCCACCATCTTCGTGGTCATCAACCTGCTGGTGGACCTGCTCTACACCGTGATCGATCCGCGGATCCGCTACTCGTGAGCCCCGCGGGCGCGGTGGACGCGGGCGCGCGCGCCGGCCGGCTGAGCCCGACCGCGCTCGTCGGCGCGGTCCTCCTGGTCGCCGCGGTGCTCGCGAGCGGGCTCGCGCCGCTGCTGGTCGCGAGCGACCCGGTGAAGCCCTCGTACAGTCGCCGTCTCGCGCCGCCGTGGGGCCTGGGCGGGACGGCCGCGCATCCGCTCGGCACCGACAACCTGGGGCGGGACATCCTGGCGCGGCTGCTCCACGGCGGGCGCACCTCGCTCGCGCTGGCCGCCGCCTCGGTGATCATCGCGGGGGCGGTGGGGATCCTGGTCGGTCTCGCGGCCGGCGCGGGCGGCGAGCGGCTCGACGCGGTCCTGATGCGCGCGGCCGACGTGCAGCTCGCGTTCCCGGTCATCATGCTCGCGATCGCGATCGTGGCGGTGGTGGGGACGAGCCCGGCCTCGCTGGTCGGCGTGCTCGCCCTGAGCGGCTGGGTGCTCTACGCGCGCACGGTGCGCGCCAGCGTGCTCTCGATCCGGCGCCTCGAGTACGTCGAGGCCGCCTACACCCTCGGGGCGAGCGACCTGCGGATCATCGGCCGCCACATCCTGCCCAACACGATCGCCCCGATCCTGGTGATCGGCTCGAGCCAGTTCGCCACGATGGTGCTGCTGGAGTCGGGGCTCAGCTTCCTCGGCATGGGCATCCAGGCGCCCCGGCCCTCGTGGGGGCTCATGCTCGCCGAGGGACGCGACTACCTCTCGAACGCGTGGTGGCTCGCGACGATTCCCGGCCTCGCGATCTCGCTGGTGGTGCTCGGCGCGAACCTGCTGGGCGACGGGCTGCGGGACCTGCTGGATCCGCGCGCGGGCTAGGTCAGGCCTTGATCAGGGGCGCGAAGCGGGCCATCCGGTCGAGGCTCTCCGCGAGGCGCTCGCTGCGGAAGTCGAAGATGAGCTCGCTGACCCCGAGCGCGGCGAAGGCGCCGATGTCGTCCGCGATGGCCTGCGGGCTCCCCGAGAACGGCCTGCGCTCCGTCCCGCCGTCCACCCCCTGCCCCGCGTCGTAGATCGGCGCCTTGTAGGAGATCGTCAGCCGGGACGGATCGCGGCCCTCCGCCTCGGTCAGGCGGTGGAGGTCGTCGAGCAGGGCGCGCATCTCGGGCGGGCGCAGCGGCGCCGCCGGGTTGGCGCCCACCGGATGCCAGCCGTCGCCCAGGCGCGCGACCCGCCGGAGCGCCGCCTTGCTGTGGCCGCCGATCCAGATCGGCGGGTGCGGCTTCTGCACGGGATGCGGCAGACAGCGGATCGCATCGAAGCGGTAGAACTCCCCGTGAAACGAGGCGGGGTCCTGCGTCCACAGCGCCTTGAAGATCCGGATGTACTCGTCGCTCGCCGCGCCTCGCCGGTCGAAGTCGGGCGCGCCGAGGGCCTCGAACTCCTCGCGCATCCACCCCACCCCGACGCCCACGGTGACGCGCCCGCCCGAGAGCACGTCGATGGTGGCGAGCATCTTGGCGGTCACCACCGGGTTACGGTGCGGCAGGATCATCACGCTGCTGATGAGCCGCAGCGCGCGGGTCTTGCCCGCGATGAAGGCCATCAGGGCGAGCTGCTCGAGCTGGTCGCCCTGGCCGGGGAACGCGCCGCTCACCGTGTAGGGATACTTCGACCTGATCGTGACCGGGAACACGATGTGGTCGGCGATCACCACCGAGGAGAAGCCGAGCGCCTCCCCGCGCGTGACCAGGGTCTCGAGCGCCTCCGGCGTCGCGGTCTGGCCGCGGGTCGGCAGGTAGAAGCCGTAGCGCATGGCGGGCCTCACCCTAGGTGCGGGCGCGGGCGATGTCAAGGCCGCGGCGCGCGGTGCTATACTCGGCGCGCTCCGGCGGCCATGTCGGCGGCCGGTGGCTCGCGAGCCCGCTGCTCCAGGAGGAAACGACGATGAGACTCGGACGCCTCTGGTCGGGTTTGGCCCTGGCGCTTCTCGTGATGCTGACCGCCGGCGCGCCGACCGTGCCCGCGCAGTCGGCGAGCACGCTGGTGGTCGGCCTGGTGGCGGAGCCGGTGGCCCTCGATCCGGCCCAGGTCACCGACCTCAACTCCAACCGCGTGGGCCGGCGGGTCGTGGAGACCCTGGTCGGCTTCGCGGACGAGTCCACCCAGATCGTGCCCCTGCTCGCGGAGTCCTGGACGATCTCCAAGGACGGGCTCACCTACACCTTCAAGCTCCGCAAGGGTATCGCGTTCCACGACGGCACCCCGTTCAACGCGGCCGCGGTCAAGTTCTCCATCGAGCGGCAGATCAATCCGGAGCATCCGGCCAACAAGCTCGGCAAGTACCCCTTCGCCGCCTACTTCTTCGGCAACGTCAAGGCGGTCGAGGTGATGGACGACACCACCGTGCGCTTCGTCCTGAAGGAGGCGCGCGCCTCGTTCCTCGCGATCATGACCGCGGGCGCCGCATCCGTGGTGAGCCCCACCGCGGCCATGAAGTCCGGCCAGGACTACGCGGTGAGCCCGGTCGGCACCGGCCCCTTCAAGTTCGTGTCCTGGGACCGCGGCCAGCGGGTCGTGCTCGAGAAGAACCCGGCGTACTGGAAGTTCCCGGTCAAGCTCGACCGCGTGATCTATCGCCCCATCGTCGAGGACCAGGCGCGCCTGACGGAGCTGCTCACGGGCAGCCTCGATCTGATCGTCGGCGTTCCGCCGGACTTCGTGGGCCAGCTCGAGAGCGGCGGCAAGGCCGCGGTGCTCAAGCAGGTCGGCGCACACGTCTGGTATCTCGGCATCAACAACCAGAAGAAGCCGTTCGACGACAAGCGCGTGCGGCAGGCGCTGAACTACGCCGTGAACAAGGACGCCATCGTCCGCGACGTGCTCAAGGGCACGGGCTCGCCGTCGCGCGGCCCTGTGCTGCCGAACACCTGGGCGGCCGACGCGGCGCTCAAGGCCTATCCCTACGACCCGGAGCGCGCAAAGAAGCTGC
>DATFGS010000342.1:0-10114 GCA_035249225.1 Candidatus Methylomirabilota bacterium
CGGGCGAAGGGCGCCGCTCGCGCCGGCGCGTGGGCGCGGGCCGCTCGGCGCGCGCCACCTGCTCGGCGAGACTGCCCTGGCGGCTCAGAAGGATGACGCGCGCCGCGGCGCTCAGGCAATCGCGCTCGCCGGGAGACAGGAGGTCGCCGCGCAGTACGAAGACCGAGCCCCCCTGGGTGGCGCCGAGGGCGGGCCGGCCCGAGCGGACCAGCCCCTCGAGCGCCGTCTGGAGATCTTGAAGATACGACGGCGGCTTCTCGTTGAGGATGACGAGATCCACCGCGAGCCCCTTCAGCCGCCAGTACTCGTGCGCCCGCAGGAGCTGGCGGACGATGCCGCGGTCCTCCACCTCGTCGATGCGAACGAGCACGATGGGCAGATCGCCGGAGATCCGGTGCGCCCAGAGTGCGGAGGGTCCGAGCGTGTTGCGCATGAGGGCGGCGGCAGGCGCGCGCATGCCGGGGTCGGCATAGAGGATGCGGTTGGCCAGCTGCTGGAAGAGGTGCGCCTCATCCGCGCCGATGGCCAGGTGATGGAGCTGCACCTGCGCCTGGGTCCAGGCCAGGGTCGCGATCCGCTCGAAGGTGGCCGGATCGCGATACTTGTCGGCCATGAGCAGGGCGGCCGGCCGCGAGGTCGCGAGCAGGGTGGAGAACACGATGCGCGCGCTGGCTCCCGGCGCCAGGCTGAGCCGCCGCCGCAGGCTGAAGATCGGGTCCAGCACGGCCCCCGAGGTATTGGAGAGCGGCCGGCCCTCGATCATCGACATGGGGGTGCGGATCCCGCGGCCCCGCCCCAGGAAGCGGGAGCGGTCCGTCTCGTGCTGCGAGCCCCCCACGCTCGTTCCCTCCACCGCCATCACGTGGGCGGCCCAGACGCGCTCCTCCTCGGGACTGCGGGGCAAGCGCGTGGCGAGGAGGGTGTCGAGCTCCGGTAACGCTTCGGTCTGCACGAAGAGATTGGAGAAGGCCGGATGCGCGGCATCCGCCCGCAGGGGCGCGAGCACGAGCTCGGCATAGGAGGTGACGTCGATCTCGCGCGACTCGCTGCCCAGATTGATGAGCGAGATTCGACGGATCTCGGCGTCGTCCTCGGGCGAGACGAGCACTTCGAGGGTGCTCATGATGGTGCCGTCCCGCCGGCGGATCTCGGCCCGGTCCTCGAGGAAGGTCGCCTGGTAGGTCTCCGCCTCCACCCCCGAGGGCTGATGACCCGCCGACCATACCTCCCCGCTCCGCGCGTCGCGCAAGAAGATGAATGAGCCCCAGGCATCCCGGGTGGCGTCCTCTCTCCAGCGCGTGACGGCGAGGGGTCCGCACGAGCTATAGCCCGCCCCCGCCGCGGTCATCATCACCACGTAGCGCCCGTTGGACAGAAGATGCGTCCGCGGCAACGGATCGGCGGGCGACGTGAAGCGGCGGGCGGCCGGGACCGCCGGCTCGCGGAGATGGCCCGGCGCCCTCACCTCCTCCCCCCGCGGCCGGGACACCGGCACGTCGCGCGGCGCGCGCTCGTGCAAGAGGAGCTCGGTGGCCTCGACGATGGGCTCGCGGTGGAAGCGCTCGCGGATGACCCCACCCAGGAGCACGTTGGTCAATGCGGTCACCGTCATACCCTGGTGATGCGCCATGTAGGCGCGGACTACTGCGACGCGCGCGCCCTCGGGCAGGCGGGAGCGCGTGAAGTCCAGCGCCTCGTAGTAGCCATGCACGCCCTGCCCGCCCAGCCGAGCGAGCTCGACGAAGTTCCGCGCCGCCGCGGGAGCGTCCACCATCGCGGCGAGGGCGGTCGCGTAGGGGGCAACCACCAGGTCCTCCCCCAATCCGCGCTCGAGGCCGAGCCCAGGCACCCCGAAGGCGGAGTACTGATAGGTCAGATTCAGGTCGCGCACGTTGTACGCGGACTCGGAGATGCCCCAGGGCGCGCCGTGGGAGGCGCCGTAGGCGATCTGGCGCTTGACGATCAGCCGGCCGGTCCGGTCGAGAAGGCTTCCCTCGGGCGCCCGCATCACCAGCGCGGGCATGAGGTACTCGAACATCGACCCCGACCACGAGACGAGCGCGGTGCCAAGGTCCACCGGGGTCATCGGCCGTCCGAGCCGGAACCAGTGCTCCGGCGGCACCTCGCCGCGCGCCACCGCGAGGAAGCTCGTCAGCCGCGCCTCCGACGCGAGGAGATCGTAGCGCCCCTCGTCGATGACGCCGTCGGCCACGC
The DNA here is from genome assembly GCA_035249225.1 of Candidatus Methylomirabilota bacterium. GTDB lineage: Bacteria > Methylomirabilota > Methylomirabilia > Rokubacteriales > CSP1-6 > CAMLFJ01. The sequence continues at coordinate 2,215 of DATFGS010000342.1, forward strand.
GATAGCCGATGGTGAAGAGCTGCCGGGTCTCGTCGAAGAGGAAGGTGAAGTCCATCTCCTCGGCGAAGGCCAGCGCCGCCCCCGCCACCTCCTCGAGACGGCGGGCGGCGGCCTCGCCGTCGAGGGCCGCGCGCTCGAGCGCCTCCACGGTCTTCACCAGGCGCCCACGATCCAGGCGCATACCCGCCATGGCATCGGCCGAGGCCTCGACAAGGGTGGCGAGCTCGCGCGCCGCCGCGCCGGCCAGCGCCGGCACCTCCCCGAGGGAGGGCATGGGGCCGAGCAGCCGGCCCGCCGCGGGCAGTCCAGCCGCCAGCTCGGCCGGCAGCGCGGTCACCACCTCGTCGAGGGCTTCCGCCCAGGGGGCGAGCGCGTCCAGATCGCGCCGGTGGCTCGCGATCGTCGACCGCAGCGTCTCGACCCAGGCGGCGGCGCCGCCGCGCGACGCGTCGTCGAGGGCGGCGACGAGCTCGGTCAACGGATCAGCGGCGGCGGCGAGGTCCCGCAGGAGGCCGGCCCACCCCGCAGCCGTCAAGGGCTCGGCGACGAGAGCGGCGCGGAGCCCCTCCACCGTCGCCTGGAGCTCCGCGACGGCGGGCGCCGCGTCCTTGGCCTCGCGCGGAAGAGACTCGTCGAGGACGATGAGCGCGTCGTCGATCCCCTGTCCCACGCGGCGGTCCACGAGCGGGCGACGCGTCCGTTCCCGGAGCGCGGTGGCGACCACGCCCAGATGGCCAGCCAGGTTGCCGCTGTCCACGGTGGAGACATAGCGCGGCTCGAGCGGGCGCAGGCTCTGCGTGTCGTACCAGTTGTAGAAATGTCCGCGGAACCGCTCGAGCTGCCCCATGGTCGCCAGGGTGTGGCCGAGCCGGTCGGCCAGATCGAGCGTGCCGATCCAGCCGAGATCGCGCGCGGACGCCGCCGAGAGCAGGTACAGACCCACGTTGGTCGGGGAAGTCCGGTGGGCGACCACCGGCTGGGGGTCCTCCTGGAAGTTGTCGGGTGGCAGCGCGTGATCCTCGGGGCCGACGAAGACCTCGAAGAAGCGCCAGCTCCGCCGCGCGACCGACCTCAGCACGTCGAGCTCCTTGTGCAGCAGCTCCTCGGCGGGGCGCGCGGCCGGGGGGAGGCTGACCCAGCGGGCCAGTCCGGGCGAGAGAAGCCAGAGGGTGACCAGGGGGAAGGCCAGGGACCAGGTCTCCCCGGTGCCCCATGCCGCCACCACCCCGGCGATCACCGCCAGCGCGACTGCGCCCCACATGCGCCCATAGACCCGGGCGAAGTCGAGGCTCGAGCTGGACTTCACCTGCGCGGCCGATACCCATTCGAGCAACCGGCGGCGTGTGACGAGACGCCACAGGGTCCGCAGCATGGCGTCGCCCATCAGCCAGGCCTGGTGGGCGAGGAGGGTCAGGGAGAGCCCGAAGTGCGCGCCCGCCAGCGCGAGGCTTCCGCCGATGGAACGGAGGTAGACGCGCTTGGAGATGCCCGGGCGCTTCGGCAGAACGTCGGTGGTGACGGGCACCAGCGCGGGGAGCGCCAAGGAGATCAGGACCAGCTTCGTCCAGACTCCCGGGGCGTCGCCCGGCAGCGTCCAGGCGATGAGCAGGGTCAGGAAGGCGCATGGCGCGGACAGGCTCCGGCGCAGGTTGTCGAGCATCTTCCAGCGCCCGACGGCGCCGATGCGGACCCGCGTCGCCTTGCTCCCCGCCGTGCCGCGGAGCAGCCAGGGCAGGAGCTGCCAGTCGCCGCGCGCCCAGCGGTGCTGGCGAGAGGCCGCGACCTCGTAGCGCGCCGGGAACTCCTCGAACAGCTCGATGTCCGTGGCCAGGCCCACCCGCGCGAACAGGCCCTCGAAGAGATCGTGGCTCAGCAGCGCGCCTTCCGGCACCCGACCGGCCAGCGCCGTCTCGAAGGCATCGACGTCGTAGATGCCCTTGCCCGTGTACGAGCCCTCGCCGAAGAGGTCCTGGTACACGTCCGAGACCGCGGAGGCGTAGGGGTCGATGCCGGCGGGCCCCGCCGAGATGCGCTGGAAGAAAGAGCTCTCGCGCTCGGCGGGCATGGTCGGCGCGATGCGCGGCTGGAGGATCCCGTACCCCGCGACGACGCGCCGCTGGGCGGGATCGAGCCGCGGCCGGTTGAGGGGATGCGCGAGCGTCCCGACGAGGCGGGCCGCCGCCCCCCGGGGGAGCTGCGTATCGGCATCCAGGGTGATCACGAAGCGCACCCCCGCCGGCGGCCGCAGGGGGTCGGCGCCGGTGGCGATATAGGTCGTGTCCGTCGCGCCGCGGAGCAGCCGGTTCAGCTCATGGAGCTTCCCGCGCTTGCGCTCCCAGCCGATCCACCGGCCTTCGCCCTCGCTCCACACACGCCGCCGGTGAAGGAGGTGGAATCGTGGCTCGCCATCCTCGGCGGGGCCGTGCTGGCGATTGAGCTCGTCGATGCCGGCTTGCGCGGCGGCGAGGAGGCTCTCGTCGCCGGGAACCGTGGCCGCGTCGGCGTCGGTCCAGTCGGAGAGGATCGCGAAGGCAAGGTGCCCCTCCGCGTTGGCCAGGTAGTGGATGCCGAGGTGGCGCACCTGCTCGGCGATCTGCGCCTCGGTGGTGAGGAGGGTCGGCACCGCCACCAGGGTCTTGAAGCGGGACGGTACGCCTCCGACGAGGGCCAGCCGTGGCAAGGCGCGCGGGGGGAACACCTCCATCACCGCGCGGTTCACCAGCGCGATGGCCACGTCAGAGGCGGGGAAGACCGCGAAGGCGGCCAGCGCCACCAGCAGACCGGTGGCGATCCCCTGCTCCCCGGTGTAGAGGAGGGGCAGGCAGAGGAACGAGGCCGTCACGATGGCGATGCTTCCGAGATAGCTCCACGTCGCGGAGGCGACATACGCACGGACGAGATGGTGGCGGAGCCGGATGCGATAGCCGAGGGCTTCCTCGAGCCGCGACCGTCCCCGCGAGATCAAGTAGTAGCCGGGATCCTCCACGTCCGGCGCGTGCGCGCGGGCAAGCCCCAGCGCCGCGCGCGCGACCTCCATCTCGCTCCGTCCCGAGCCGCGCGCCAGGTCCTCGACGGCCTTGCGGTAACGGTCACGGGTGGCGAAGTCCATGGCGCCGAAGTCGCTCTCGGCGCGCAGGACGCGGTCCACCAAGCTCACGCTCTCGAAGAACTCCCGCCAGTCGAAGGTCTTCATCACGCGGAGGCTGGTGACGATGTTCCGCACCGTCACGTTGGCGGCCCCCTGGCGCTGGTACTCGGCGCGCACCAGCTCCTCGGCCGGCGTGCCGGCGGCGGCGAGCCGCTGCTCGAGCCAGGCCAGCGCCGGCGTGGTGTTGGGGTCCTGGTCTCGCAGGCGCTGGACGAGCTGCACCGCGTAGGCGGACGTGAGTACCTCATCGCCCAGACGCGTGAAGGCCTGGGGGTCCGCCGGCCGGCCGCCCCGGCCGAGGAGGAGGTCGGCGAGCCGGTCCGCCTCGAGGCGGGCGGCGCGCCCCTCGACGATCTCCTCGGTCAGCCGCCGGAGATTCTCGATCAGGGTGAGCCGCAGCGCGATGGGCACCGCCCAGACCTCGGAGATCAGGAGCGGCTCGACCCGCTGGAAAGCCCCGACGAAGCGCCGGAGAGTGGCGGGCTCGAAGCGGCTGTCCGTGTGCTCGATGTAGGTCCAGGCCAGCCCCACCGCGCGCGGCACGTCCCGCAGCGGGCCTTCGATGAGGGTGGGAAGCTCTCGGTAGAACCCGGGAGGAAGATCGGTGCGGACTTCGTTGAGGACATCCTCGACGATGTAGAAGTTGTCCACCAGCCATTCCGCGGCCGGCATCGTGGCGCGCTCTTCGTGGATGACCGCCGCGAGGGCCCGGTAGTACCGAAGGAGCACCCGTCCGTTGTCCCTGACGCGGGCGAGGAGGGCGGCGCTGGCGCTCTCCCGGTCGGAGACCCGGTGGCGAGCGAAGGACTCGGCGAGCTGTTCCAGTCGCTCGGCGCTGAGAAGCTCGCCGCGAATAGGCTCCGGGCCGAAGAGCGTCATCGAAGCAGGGCGCGTAAGGAAGAAGCAGCTGGGTAGATTTTACTCGTCCGTGGGAGGCAGATGCCGACCGGCGCACTCCCGTGGCTCGAAATCTTCGGTAGATGGCGCACGGGGCGGAATGGCATCGGGTTTGCTATTGATCGCATGCGTTAGGGTTTGCGGCGAAGGAAGGCGAGCCTACCAGACCTTGGTCCAATGGCTAGCCCTGCAGCCGAAGCGCTAGCATAACTCATGAGAACCGCAATCGGCTTGATCGTACTCGGTGTGGCCGGTGGAGTTGTTCCGACTGGCCTGGCTGGCATTGCTCATGCCGGAGCGGTGGTCGGCGGCACCGCCGCCGCCCTCGCGCTCCTGGTAACGCTGTGTCTGGCCGCGCCCGTGCTCATTCGCCGGCGGTCCGGCACGACGCGATCGGAGGCCAAGGTGGCGCCTTCCCATCCGGCCGTTTCCCTGAGTCGCTCCCCCGCTAGCGGCATTTAGCGCTTCCCTCCGTCCCGGCAGGCGTGCCTCCATCGATACCGGGAGGCGACATGACACCGGCGACCATGATGGATCCTGCGTTGAGCTGCTCGTCCGGCCTATGCGCCGGCAGGGGCCGCGGGTGGTTCCACGATGGAAGCGGGGCCGTTTGCCCGGGGCTCTACCATGAGGCGGCGCGCATGGAAGGGACCGAGCGTCGCTCGATGGCCGATGCTGAATATCGTCGTCTCCGGGAGCCGCTCGCGCACCAGTTGATAGAGGCGCGACTCCGACCCCTCGTCGACCGCCGAGGTCGCCTCGTCGAGAAAGAGCCAGTCGGGCTTCTGGACCAGGGCCCGCGCGAAGGCCAATCGCTGCTGCTCGCCGGGGGACAGCTGGAGTGCCCAGTGGGCGACCTCGTCGAGCCGCCCGGTGAGATCCTTGAGGTCCACGGCCTCGAGCGCCTCGCGAAGCGTCTTGTCGTCCACGCCGTCCGCGGGCATCGGATAGCTCACCACGTCCCGGAGCGCCCCGATCGGCAGGTACGGCCGCTGCGGGAGAAAGAGGACGCGGGCATCCTTCGGCACGTGGATGTCCCCGCGCCCGAACGGCCAGATGCCGGCGATCGCACGCACGAGCGTGCTCTTTCCCGAGCCCGACGCGCCCCCCAGGAGGACGGTGTCGCCTTGCCGGAGCGAGAGGTTGATGTTCGTCATGAGCGGCTGGCCATCGGGCAGATCGAGATCGACTCCCTCCATGGTCAGCTGCGTGGGCCGCCCCGCCGCAACCCGGACGCCGCTCTCGGTCGACTGCCGGCGCACGTGCTCGAGCGCGCGATCGAAGCCGGCGAGCCGCTCGACCACGGCACTCCAGGCTGCGATCTCCTTGTACGACTGGATGAAGAAGCTGAGCGCATCCTGGACCTGCTGGAAGGCCTGGGTCGTCTGCATGAGGCCGCCGAGCCCGATCTCACCCCGGAAGTAGCGGGGCGCCGCGACGATCGACGGAACGATCCACGCCCCCAGTCCATAGGCGTTCGTGAAGTAGGCCATCCGCTTCTGTCGGCGCATGATGCCCCACCAGTTGCCCACCACATCCTCGAACCGCTGGCGAAAGCCACGGAACTCGTCCGTTTCGCCGCGGTACAGGGCCACCCCCTCGGTGTTCTCCCGGAATCGGACGAGGCCGAACCGGAAGTCGGCTTCGTACCGTTGCTTGTCGAAGTTCAGCCGGACGAGCGGACGGCCGAGCCAGTCGGTCAGCCACGTGCCGACGACCGCGTACAAGACGGCCACCCAGACGATGTAGCCGGGTATGGCGAGGGAAAACCCGCCCATCGGAACGGTGAACGTTCCGGACAGCCCCCAGAGGATCGCCACGAACGTCACCAGCGTGACGATCGCGCGCAAGCCCCCGGTGAAGAGGCCGAGCGTGTGGGCGGCGAGAAGGTGCACATCCTCCGCGATGCGCTGGTCCGGGTTATCGGTCTCACGCGCGACGAGCTGCATCCGGTAGTAGGCGCCATCGGCCAGCCAGGCGCGGAGGTAGCGGTCGGTCAGCCAGCGTCGCCAGCGGATCTCGAGCATCTGGTTGAGATAGACCTGGTACACCGCGAGGACGATGAAGATGCCGATCAGCCACGTGACGCGCAAGAGCTGCCCGCGAAAGGCCACCAGGTCCTTGTCCTGGAGCGCGCTGTAGAAAGCGTTGTTCCAATGATTCAGGAGAACCGTGAGATAGACCATGCCGAGCGTGAGGAGCACGACCGCGAGCAGGAGCCCCCGAGCCGCCCATCGGTCATCCGAGAACCAGTACGGGCCGATCATGGCCCACGCGCTGGAGAGCGTGCGGCGCAGGTCGATCTTGGCCGGACCGTCGGAGGGCCCGAGGCGAGGGGCGCCCGGGCCGGAGCGCCGGATCGCCTCGCCGCGGTCCCGATTCCTACCCCCGGGCGGCAACCGGAGACTCCGCTTGCTGTGTCTCCGACCCGGGGCGAGCTCGCTTGGAGCGAGAGCGCTGCGTCAGAGGGACCCTACAGAGGCTTCGCCGGGGTCGGGAGCCGTCCAAGGGCATTCGCTTGAAACACTCGGTGACAATGATCCATAGTGAGGGCTCACGTAGTGATCTTACAAGACTCGTCTGGGAATGCTTGAGAAGGATACGCTGGCCCGGGCGGCGGTGCCGGCGGGCACGGGCGAGCCCAGGTGGCGACGGAGAGATCATGATGCGCCAACTGCTACTCCTGCTACCCGGGCGCATACGGCGGGGAGCCCCGCACCTGCTGAGATCAGGTCTACCTCTCGTGGGCCTCGCGCTGGTGGTCGTCGGGTGCGCGACTCCCTCGCTGATGCCCCAGGCGCAGGCGGTGGCGGTCAGGGACCGCGACCGAGCCCTCGCGCCCCACGCCGCCGCCATCCACGCCGCGATCGACCAATCCGGGAATGTGGGCGCCCTGGCCTTTCTGGACGCCAAGGATGGCCGCCTGGTCGTCCTGCCTGGCGACAGCCCGGCGGATGCCTGGTCGCGTCACACCGGGTCGCCGGAGAGCGGGACCGGTCCGGTCTCGGTGCCGCCGGTGCTGACCTTCGTGCACCGAGCGGACGTACCCAAGGCCCCCGAGACCGTGACCCGGAGCGCTCTGGAGCAACAACAGGCCGTGGCCGCGCTCGAGTCCCAGGTCCGCCGCCTCGAGGAGCAACTGGGCGTCGTACAGCGCGACCTCGCCGAGTCGGTCGCGGCGGCGAAGCGGGAGACGGACGCGCGCGCGGCCATGCAGACCGCGTTGAGCTCGCTCTCCGAGGATCTGGCGGCGGTACGCAAGTTCGTGCTCCAGACGGCCCAGCTCGGCTGGCTCAACCACGAGCTGGTCGTCGAGAACACGAGCAGCGTTCGGAAGGCCGCGACGGCCAGCCAGGAGCTGACCGCGAGCTCGGAACGGCTGGAAGAGACCCTGCGACAGCTCTCGAAGAGTCTGGCCGGGCAGCTCAAGGAGCTGGCAAACCGGCTCGACACCATTCAGGGCAAGGTCAGTAGCCTCAAGTGAGGCAAACGGTGCACCACGGCGGCTCCGGAAGACACGGTCTCCGCATCCTGATGCCCTTCCTTCTGCTATCGCTGATCGCGGCCCCGGATGGGCTCGCGGGAGAGTGGGAGACGATGCAAGAGAACTACGCCAACGCGCTCCGGGCTCATGCCAGGCGAATCGGCGAGATCGAGGGAAGGGAGCGCGGGGTCGCGGATCAAGAGAAGCGCGCGGACAAGATCACGAGGGATCGGATCATCGGGATCAAGGGTTCCCTGAAGAGCAGCGGCAAGGCCAGAGGTCTGGCCGACTCCGCCGAGAGGGCGGCCGGCGGCGCGAGAGCATTGATCGACGTGTCCAGGGAGCAAGGCGAGTACCTCGACATCGTCATG
>DATFGS010000343.1:0-10878 GCA_035249225.1 Candidatus Methylomirabilota bacterium
CCGGGTAGGTGCAGGCGAGCCGGGGATCGGCGGACGCGGTCAGAGCTCGGGGAAGAGGGACGGCTGAGCGGAGACAGCCGCGGGACGGCGGGCCGCGGGCCGCCGCTCGGCCGCGCGCTTGGACTTGGGCTTCGGCCTGCGCGGCTCGCGCGGCAGCTTCACCCACCCCTTCTGGTGCGCTATCTTGTCGCCCTGCTTGATCACGGTCAGGTCGACGAGCCGCGCGAGAGGGTGCGACAGGAGCTGCATGTACTTCTGCCAGTACCGCGGCGAGTAGGCCCACGTCTTCATCTGGTCCACCGCGAGGGCCAGGGCCGAGCGGTCGCCCTTCTTGGCGGCGAGCCTGAGCTGGCCGAGGATGACGCCACGGCTGATCCGAGAGGGTCGAGTCACCGGCGGCGCCTCCGCGTTACTTGACGGTCAGCTCGTACTGCTCGCGATGGTAGGACGCCATCCCCTGGATCACGATCTTGCGCCCGATCAGGGCCTGCAGCTTCTCGAGGCCCTCGCGCTGGCTCGACTCCAGGTGATGGGCCATCTCGGGATGGACGCGGATCACCACGTCGCGGGCCGCGCCCTCCTTGTGCTGCGCCTGGATCTTGCGGAAGATCTCGGCGGACAGGGTGGCGTCCGACTTGACCACCCCGCTGCCCTTGCACGTCGGGCACGGAGCGCAGAAGAGCGACTGCAGACTCTGCCGGACGCGCTTGCGGGTCATCTCGACCAGGCCGAGCTCGGAGATCTCGAGCACGTTGGTGCGGGCCTTGTCGTCGGCGAGCGCGCGGGTGAGCGCCTTGAAGACCTGGTCGCGATGCTCGGCCCGCTCCATGTCGATGAAGTCGATGATGATGATCCCGCCGAGATCCCGCAGCCGGATCTGGCGCACCACCTCGGTGGCCGCCTCCAGGTTGATCTTGAGCACCGTCTCCTCGAAGTCGCGCTTGCCCACGTACTTGCCGGTGTTGACGTCGATCGCCACCAGGGCCTCGGTGTGGTCGATGACGATGTAGCCGCCCGACTTGAGCCAGACCCGCCGCCGCAGCGCCTTCTCGATCTCGCGCTCGATGCCGGTGGCCTCGAAGATCGGCTGGTCCTTGTCCCACTGCTTGACCCGGCCGGCGAGCGGGGGCACGAGCTGGGTGACGAACTCGAGGGCCTTCTCGTAGGCGGCGGGGCTGTCGACCAGGAACTCCTCGATCTCGGGGGAGAAGAGGTCGCGCACCACCCGGAAGGTGACGTCCATCTCCGCGTGGAGCACGGACGGCGCCTTGGCCGACTCGAAGCGCGTGAGGACCTGGGTCCAGAGCCGGCTCAGGAACTGGATGTCGGCGGCCAGCTCCTCCTCGCCCTTGCCCTCCGCGACGGTGCGCACGATGAAGCCGCCGTTCTGCTCGGGCAGTCCCTTGACGATGGCGCGGAGCCGATCCCGCTCGGCGTCGTCGTGGATCCGCCGCGACACGCCGACGTGGCGCGACTGGGGCATGAAGACGATGGAGCGCCCCGGGATGGACACGAACGACGTCACCCGCGCCCCCTTGGTCCCCAGCGACTCCTTCGAGACCTGCACCAGGACCTCCTGGCCCTTGCGCAGCATCTCCTCGATGGGCGCGACCGCCTGCCGGCGGGGCTCGGCCTCCGGGTCGCCGTCCGCCTCGCCCTCACCATCCTCCACCACGTCGGAGGGCTCCTCGTCCACCGGCGCCGCGGCCTGGTCCTCCGCGCCTAGCTTGGCGGTGTAGTCGCCCGCGTACAGGAAGGCGTCCTTGGCGAGCCCGATGTCCACGAACGCGGCCTGCATGCCGGGCAGCACGTTGGTGACCACGCCCTTGTAGATGTTCCCGACGATGGAGCGCCGGTCGGCGCGCTCGATGTACAGCTCGGTGAGGAGATTTCCATCCTGGACGGCGAGACGGGTTTCCGTCACACCGGCGTTGACGACGATGCGCTTGCCCACGGCCGACCTCGATCCGGGGTCCCGGCGGGGCACCCGGCCAGCAAAAATGCGGTTAGTGGAACTGCCGCATTCGGATCGAGATCAGGAGACCCAGCGCTGTCAGCGAGACCACCATGGACGATCCGCCGTAGCTCATCAGCGGCAGCGGAATCCCCACGATGGGGAGCAGGCCCGTCACCATCCCGATATTGATCAGGATCTGGACCGCGAACACGCTCGTCACCCCGAGGGCCAGGATGCGCCCCCGGGTTTCCCGCGTGCCGGCCGCGATCTCGAACCCCCGCAACACCAGGAGCGCGTAGGCCACGATCAGCACGAGACAACCCAGAAACCCCCACATCTCCGCGAACACGGCAAAAATGAAGTCAGTGTGCCGCTCAGGGAGAAAGGCGAGGCGGCTCTGCGTCGCGCCGCCGATGCCCTTCCCCAGGAGCTGGCCCGAACCAATGGCGATCTTCGCCTGAATGACATTGTAGGCCGTTCCGAGCGGATCGCGGAACGGATCGAGATAGACCAGGAGCCGGTCGCGCTGATAGGGCTTGAGCACGAACCAGGCCAGCGGCATGAGAGCCACCGATCCCAGGGCGAGACCTCCCAGCACCTTCATGCGGAGGCCGAGGCCCACCAGGGTGGCCCCCAGCACCGGCACCAGCACCAGCGCGGTGCCCAGGTCCGGCTGCTTGACCACCAGCATGAACGGGACGCCCAGGAGCACGAAGGTGCCCACCAGGGCGGCCCGGCTCAGTCGCTCCCCGCGCGCCGAGGTCAGCGCCCAGGCCAGGGTGATGATGAAGATCAGCTTGAAGAGCTCCGAGGGCTGGACCGTCAGGGGCCCCAGGTGGATCCACCGCCGCGCGCCCGACACGGTCCGGCCCAGGACGAACACCGAGATGAGCATCCCGAGGCCGATCACGTAGAAGACGGGGGCGAACCGCACCAGGTTCCGGTAGTCCACGCTGACCACCACCAGCAGCCCGAACAGGCCGACGCCCACCCAGGAGAGCTGGCGCCACATCAGCGCCGAGATCCCCCGGCCCGGGTTGAGGCTCCAGAGGCACGTGAGGCTGAGCCCGATGATGAAGAGCGCGGCGCCCAGCAACGGCCAGTCCACGTTCTGGAGCAGCCGCCGGTCCATCTTCAGCATCAGCCGGACTCGCCGAGCGTCACCTGGGCGACCTTCTGGAGGAAGATGGCTTCGTAGATCTGCCGCGCGATCGGGGCCGCGACCCCTCCGCCCTTGCCGCCGCGCTCCACCAGCACCACCACCACGTACTGCGGATCGTCGACGGGGGCGAACGAGGCGAACCACGCGTGGTCCTGCCCCTTGGAGGAATCGCTCTTGGAGATGGTCTGGGCGGTTCCGGTCTTGCCCGCGATGTCGACCCCGGGTAGCCGGGCCAGCGCTCCGGTCCCGTCCTTGACCACCGCGGCCAGCGAGTGGCGGAGGAAGGCCCAGACCACCGGGGACAGCTCGACGCGCTCCGTCATCTGGCTCGACGAGCCGTAGGCGAGCGTCCCGTCCGCGCGCTCGACGCGCTGGACCAGCCGCGGCTTCCACATGACGCCGCCGTTGGCCACCGCGGCCATCATGCGCGCGATCTGGAGCGGCGTCACCAGGAGCTGCCCCTGCCCGATCGACATGTTCACGGTGTCGCCGGGCAGCCAGCTCCGCTTGGCGCGCTGGCGCTGGGCCGGAGAGAACGGCACCAGCCCGAAGCGCTCGCCGCCGAGATCGATGCCGGTGGGCGACCCGAGGCCGAAGGCCTGCGCGTACTTCGCCATCATGTCGCCGCCGACCTTGAGCCCGGCCTGGTAGAAGAAGATGTCGCACGACTGGGCGATGGACTGGTTCAGGTCCACGTGCCCGTGCCCACCCGGCTTCCAGTCCTTGAAGGTCCAGTTGCCCAGGGTGAACTCGCCGTTGCAGTAGATGTGATCCATCGGGGTCAGCGAGCCTTCCTGGAGCCCGGCGGCCGCGACGATGATCTTGAACACCGACGCGGGCGGGTACAGGCCCTGCAGCGCGCGGTTCATGAGCGGAGACATCGGATCGCGCACGAGGCGCACCCACTCGTCCCGATCCAGGTTCCCGGTGAGCCGATCGAGCGGGAACGCGGGGCTCGAGGTGAGCGCGAGCACGTCGCCGTTGCGCGGATCCATCACCACCACCGAGCCCGCCTTGCCGGCCATCGCTCGCTCCGCCGCTTCCTGGATGCGGCGATCGATCGTGGTGATGACCTGCGCGCCCGGATCGGGCTCCTCGCGGCGCATGACCTGCACCGGCCGGCCGAGCGCGTCCACCTCGATCCGCTCGCCGCCGTCGCGCCCGCGCAGGTACTCGTCGAGGAGGCGCTCGAGACCCGACTGCCCGATCATGTCGCCGCGGCGATAGCGGCCGCCCTTCATCTGCTCGTCGCTGACTTCCCGCACGTAGCCGAGCAGGTGGGCCGCGAACGTGCTGGTGGGATAGGTGCGCTGGGGCTCGACCTCCACGATGACGCCCGGCAGCTCGAGCTTGCGCTCCTCCACCATGGTGACGTCCTCCAGCGACAGGCCGCGCCGCACCCGCACCGGGCGGATCGAGTCCGGGGGCACCTTCTCGAGCGCCTCCATCAGCTCGCCCACCGGCATCTTGAGCAGGACGGCCAGCCGCGCCACCACCTGGTTCCGGTCCTCCATCTCGCGGGGGATCAGCGAGAGGGTGAAGGCGGGCCGGTTGTCCACCAGCGCGAGCCCGTTCCGGTCGAAGAGGATGCCGCGGGGCGCCGCCACCGGACGGATGCGGATGCGGTTCTTCTCCGAGAGCTCCTGCATGCGGCCGCCTTCGAGCACCTGGAGGTACCAGAGCTGGCCCACCAGCGCGAGGAAGCCCATGCAGCTGACCACCGCGAGTGCCAGGACCCGGCGGCCCCAGGCCTCGCGGCGATTCGCGAGCGCCGGACTCACTGCCACGAGCGCCTCCGCATCAGCTCATAGCCGGCCTCGGCGAGGATGCACAGGGTGCCGATCAAGCCGTTGTAGAGGGCCTGCGGCAGGATCACGTGGAGCATCAGCTCACCGAAGGCCGCCGGGTAGTGGAACATCTGCAGGAGCAGGAACCGCCCGAGCCCCTCGGCCACGCTCAGCAGCACGAGGCCGGGCACCTGGACGAGGGGATTCGTGACCCAGAAACGGCCGACCAGGAGCCCCATGCCGAAGCCGGCCAGCCCCTTGGTGAGCGCCTGCACGCCCACGAGCCCGCCCCCGGTGATGTCCTGGAGCAGCCCCGCCACGAAGCCGGCGAGGCAGCCGGACTCCGGCCCGCTGCGGAGCGCGATCAGCACGGTGAGGATCAGCGGCACGTCGGGCGTGACGCCGCCCACACCCCGCGCCGCGACCACGGTGGACTGCAGGACGCCGCCGCCCACGGTGACGAGGAGCAGGAGCAAGCGCAGGCCCATGGCTAGCCATCCGAGGGGAACAGCGCCGCCACGTCCTGGGTCGTCTGCCCGGTGACGAGCAGCACCTCCTCGACGCGGGAGACGTCCACCGCGGGCGTGAGGACCGCGAAGTGGAAGAGGGCCGAGCCCTTGTCCTCGATCTTGACGACGCGACCGACCGGAAGGCCCTTGGGAAAGAGCGTGCCCAGGCCGGAGGTGACCACGAGGTCGCCCGGCGCGACGCTGGCGCCGTCGCGGGCCATGAACTTGAAGCGCACCGCGCCGCCCGCGTCGCCTTCCACCAGCCCGGCGGTCCGGGTGCGCTGCACCACCGCGCCCACCGTCGACGCCGGATCGTTCAGGAGCTGGATGACCGCGGCGCCGCGATGCACCTGGACGACGCGTCCCACCAGCCCGTCCGGCATGATCACCGGGGTCTGCTGGACGATGCCGTCGCTGCGCCCGCGATTGACGGTGAGCGAGCGCACCCAGCCGCCCGCCTCGCGCCCGATGACCTCGCCGGCCACGGTGGCCAGCGGCAGGCGGTCACGCAGCACGAGCAGCCGACGCAGCCGCACGTTCTCCTCGCGGGTCTCGCCGGCCTGGAGCGCCTGGACCCGGAGCTGCTCGTTCTCGCCGCGGAGCGAGACGACCTCCCGCCGCACCATTTTCCAGTCGATGTAGTTCACCCAGAAACCGAGGGCGCTCCGATGGACGCGCACCAGCAGGCTCTGGACCGGGGTGAGCACGACGGCCACCAGCTCGCCCGCCCGCCCGGTGCCGCCCCCGCGCGTCTGCACGGTCAGGAGCAGGAACGACACGAGTAGCACCGCGAGAAGGATCCCGTATCTGCGAACTCTCACCGCTCCGTCACCCTTACGGCCGATCGGTCCTGGGCCGGCCCGAGGCCGGCGATCAGGCGGGGATCGCCACCTTCTTGAGAAGCTCGAGCTCGTCCAGCACCTTGCCGGTGCCGAGCGCCACGCAGGACAGGGGGTCGTCACCGACCGTGATGGGGAGGTCGGTCTCCTGCCGCAGGAGGAGATCGAGGCCGCGCAGCAGCGCGCCGCCGCCGGTGAGCACGATCCCCTTGTCCACGATGTCGGCGGCCAGCTCGGGCGGGGTCCGCTCGAGGCAGGTGCGCACCGTGTCCACGATCGCCATCACGGGCTCCCGGAGGGCCTCGCGGATCTCCTCGTCGGTGACCACGATCGTCTTCGGGATCCCGTCGATCAGGTCGCGGCCCTTCACCTCCATGGTCATGCGCTCGCCGCCCATGGGGTAGGCCGACCCGAGCTTGATCTTGATCTCCTCCGCGCGTCGCTCGCCGACGAGCAGGTTGTAGTGCTTCTTGATGTACTGCACGATCGCCTCGTCCATCTCGTCGCCCGCGATGCGGACCGACTTCGAGTAGACGATGCCCGAGAGCGAGATCACCGCCACCTCGGTGGTGCCGCCGCCCATGTCCACGATCATGTTGCCGCCCGGCTCCTGGATGGGCAGGCCCGCGCCGATCGCGGCCGCCATGGGCTCCTCGATCAGGTACACCTCGCGCGCCCCCGCCTGCATGGCCGAATCGCGCACGGCCCGCTTCTCCACCTGGGTGATCCCCGACGGCACGCCGATGACGATGCGCGGATGCACGAGGGTCCGGCGCCGGTGCACCTTGTTGATGAAGTAGTGCAGCATCTTCTCGGTCACGTCGAAGTCGGCGATGACCCCGTCCTTGAGCGGCCGGATGGCCGTGATGTTGCCCGGCGTCCGCCCCAGCATGGCCTTGGCCTCGTGTCCCACCGCCAGGACCGAGTGGTCGGCCTGGTGGATCGCGACGATGGAGGGCTCGTTCATCACGATGCCCTCCCCGCGGACGTACACGAGGGTGTTGGCCGTACCCAGGTCGATGGCAAGGTCGTTGGAGAACAGCCCGGCGAGAAGGCTAATCAGCATAGGGCACCCTTATCAAATAGGTCGTTTGAGACGGGTCGAGCTCACGGCTGAGTCTAGCACCCGGAATTTTTCGCAACAAGGAAATCGTAGGCTTTTCGGGAAGATGGACGGCACGCACGACCGGCGCCGGCGGCCCCCGAGTAGACCCGCGGAAGCCGTCGGCAAAACGGGCGGGATTTCGGTGGGTTAGGGAGACTCGATCGCCGGCCTGGCCGGGGCCGGCGCGATGCGATCGCGATAGAGCCCGACCGCGTCCCGGATCACCTGCTCGGCGGCGGCCCGCCCCCGGATCCGGTCGACGTCCACCGCCTTGTTCTCGAGGACCTTGTAGTCCAGGAAGAAGCGCTGGATCTCCTTGAGGCGGTGCGGGGGCAGCTCGGCGACGTCCCGGTAGTGCGCGTACTCCGGATCGTCCACGTGGACCGCGATGATCTTGTCGTCCTGCCCCTTGTCATCGCTCATGGTGAGCACTCCGATGGCGCGGGCCCGCAGGACGCAGAGCGGCACCACCGGCTCCTGGCCCAGCACGAGGACGTCGAGCGGGTCGCCGTCGTCGCAGTAGGTCCGCGGCAGGAAGCCGTAGTTGGCCGGGTAGTGAACGGCCGAGTGGAGCACGCGGTCCAGCCAGAGCAGCCCCGTCTCCTTGTCGAGCTCGTACTTCACCTTGGAGCCCTTCGGGATCTCGATCACGCAGCGGAAGTCGCGCGTGATGTCCGGCCCGAGGTCCACGTCGTGCCACGCGTTCACGACCCGAGTATAGCTGCTCCGGTTGGATCTGCCGGCCCCGCTGTGGCACCATGCCCGCGCCGGCGAAAGGACACGATCGTGGACGATCTCGAGGTCTGGTTCGACAAGGGCGTGACCGACGGCCTGCCCGTGATCCCGCCGTCGCGCGAGCGGGTGACGCGGATGCTGGCCGGCACCACCCGCGATCCCCAGGACCTCGTGGGCGAGGTCGCGCCCAACTACGGGCGCGCGACCGTCGAGAAGGTGGCGATCAACGCGGTGATGGCGGGCTGCCGTCCCGAGTACCTGCCGGTCGTGCTCGCGGCCGTCGCCGCGGTGACCGATCCGGCCTTCAACCTGCACGGCGTCTCGACCTCCACCCACTTCTCGGCGCCGCTGATCGTGGTGCACGGCCCGATCCGGGAGCGAATCGCGCTCAACTGCTCGTTCGGGGTGTTCGGGCCCGGGTACCGGGCCAACGCCACCATCGGCCGGGCCCTGCGGCTCGTCATGATCAACCTGGGCGGGGCGAAGCCGGGCGAGACCTCCATGTCCACCTTCGGCCACCCCGGCCGCTACACGTACTGCATCGGAGAGCACCAGGAGGCGAGCCCGTGGCCGCCCTATCACGCGGACCGCGGCCTCGCGGCGACCGACAGCGCGGTGACCGCGTTCGCGGGCGAGGCGCCCCACGGCATCTCCGATCACGCCAGCCGCACCGCCCGCGCGCTCGCGGGGTCGCTCGGCTGGTCCATGGCCGGGCTGTGGAACGCCAAGCACTTCCCCCTGTACTCGCACACCATGCTCCTGGTGGGGCCGGAGCACGCCCGCACCTTCGGCGACGACGGCTGGAGCCGGCACGATCTCGCGCGCCATCTCTTCGAGACGATCCGCGCCCCGTACGGCAGCCTGGAGCCCGCCGAGGACAACGGCGAGGGCACCAACCTGCGCTTCGCCAAGGGGGCCGCGCCCGCGCCGGACGCGCTGATCCCGAAGTTCCCCTCCCCGGAGGAGCTGCACGTGGTGGTCGCGGGCGGCACCGCGGGCCGCTTCTCCATGGCCGTTCCGGGGTGGCTGGGGACCCGCAACGGCTCCCGGCCGATCACGGTCCCCGTCCGGGATATCGCTTGACAGGTCCGGAGCGGTCGGCTAGGCTCCTGAGCAGCAGGTTGTGGGTCACTCGGTAGTCGGATTCAGGAATCTCGATACCAACGCCGCGAGGACCTCAAGTCCGCGTGGCGTTTTTGTTTGCCCTCCGCTTCAGGAGGGCACCCCCGTCATGGTGACGGGGAATCACCGAGGCGTTCAACGCCTCACGGAAAGAGGACAGTAGATGGCTCAGGGCAACGTGAAGTGGTTCAACGACGCGAAGGGGTACGGGTTCATTTCCCAGGAGGATGGCGAGGACGTGTTCGTGCATTTCAGCGCCATTCAGGCCCAGGGCTTCAAGAGCCTGGCCGAGGGCGATCGAGTTGAGTTCGAGGTCACCCGGGGGCCGAAGGGCCTCCAGGCCGCGAACGTCCGCAAGGTCTAACCGCCGCACCCGCCGGGCCCCGGATCCCTCCGGGGCCCGGTTTTCCCCTTCCAGAAACGGCCTTGACAGTGCTTCCGCCCGTTTGCTAACCTGCGCGCGATTTCAGAACCCTAGCGGTTGCTGTTTCTCTCGTACGTGAACGAAACTCGGTTCCAGGGAACGGTAGCGCCATGAGGACCTCGGTCCTCCATGGCGCTTTTTTTGTTCCCCCCGCTTCCGGGGGGAAACCCCAGCCATGGTGGCGCGGGGCCTAGCGGGCGGTCCATCCCCGCCCAAGAGAGAGGGAACAGACGTATGGCACAGGGCACGGTCAAGTGGTTCAACGACGCAAAGGGATACGGGTTCATCCAGGTCGAGGGCGGAGAGGACGTCTTCGTCCACTACAGCGCCATCCAGGCCCAGGGCTTCAAGAGCTTGGCCGAGGGCGACAAGGTCGAGTTCGAAGTGACGAAGGGGCCCAAGGGGCTTCAGGCTTCCAACGTTCGGAAGTCGGCGTAAGCGTCGCCGACCACTTGACGGCCCGCCGGAAAGATCCGGCGGGCCGTTTCTTCGTTCGCCCGCCGCAGATCGTCCGAACAAAAAAATAGCCCCGACGGACGCTGCGGCGGCAGTGTGTGCGCTTCCGCTGCCATGCCGCCCCGCTGGTGAAAAGCGGGTCCGTCGGGGCCGGTGGTTCCTGGGTCCTCCAGGGCCACCTGCAACTGCTACTTCAGGGCCTTAGGAGGTGACCACCTCACAGATCACCGTAGGGGTACACATCGGCTGGATCACCTCCCTTTCTCGGCGCGGCCCATCTTGGGCCCAGGACCCGCTCACCTCGCTCCGGACGCCGACTCCCGGCGGGAGGCTCGGTCACGCTGCTTCCGGCGAAATTGCCGGAAGGACACGCTCAAAGGAGCCTGTGTGCGCTCCGACCGATTTCCGGGTCATCGTACATGAGCCCGACCCGGCGGGAAAGCATTTTTCACTTCACGACGATCCGCCCCGCGTTCTTCTCGATCACGCCCTTGCCGACGCCGTCCACCTTCTCCAGATCCTGCGCTTTCTTGAACGGCCCGTGGGCGTCGCGGTAGTCGATGATCTTCTGCGCGCCGCCGGGGCCCACGCCCGAGAGCTTCATGAGCTCGGTCTTCGACGCCTCGTTGATGTTGACCTTGCCCTCCGCCTTGGGCTTGGCGGGCTTGTCGTCCGCCATCGCCGCGCCCCCGCTCAGACACCACACCGCCAGCACCAGCGCTCCCAGCCATCGCGTCGTCTTCATCTCCCGTCTCCTCGTGGAATTGAGATGAGCTGCTGGG
>DATFGS010000344.1:0-6364 GCA_035249225.1 Candidatus Methylomirabilota bacterium
CGGGGGCCGCAGCACCAGCCGCAGGTAGACGAGGCCGCCGACCGCCGCGGCGAGGCCCACCGTCCCGAAGCCGCGCAGCAGGACGTCGAGAAAGCCCGCCAGCTGCGTCATGCCGCTAGCGGCCGTCGCCGACCGTGAAGCGCAGCGCGCCCTCGGTGATGTGGCCGTCCACCGCGAGCACGCGATAGCGCAGGACGTAGACGCCGGGGCCCAGCGGCCCGAGCGGGATCGTGAGCCGGTCGGGCGTGGCCTCCGCGTCGGCGGCGGGCAGCGCCACCGTCACCGGCGCGCGGTCCGCGACGGCCAGGGTCACCCGGGTGAAGCGCTTCTCGATCCGGCTATTGAAGCGGAGCGTCACCAGCGAGGGGGCCTGCGGCAGCACCGCGTCGTGGACCGGGGAGGATTCGAGCACGATCGCGTGCGACGACACCGCCCGGGGCGCGGCGAGCGCGAGACAGGCCGCCAGCAGCAGTACCGGCGCGAGGGCCGGCCGGAACACAAACGCCACGCCGATCAGCGCCAGTCGTCCAGCACCAGATCGCTGGCGTCTTCGTAGTCCTCCTGCTTGCCCCGCTTCATGCGCACCATGGTGAAGTCCACGTGGTAGCCGCGCTCGAGCAGCGTCTGGTACGCGGTCCAGTAGTACGTGTAGGCCGGGACCACCACCCGCTGGAGCTGGGCGGCGGCGGCCAGGTCCTCCACGCCGGCGAGCAGGGCCTGCAGGTGCTCGGGCTTGCGATGGGCGCTGTCGATGGCCAGCAGCTTGACGTAGGCGCTGCCGTGGGGCGCCTCGCTGTTGGGCGGCAGGTGGCATACCGCGAAGCCGATCACCTCGCGGCCCTTCTCGAGCAGGAGCGTGTCGCCCAGGGTGAGGCCGTCGACGATCTCGATCTCCTTGCTCACGTCGAGCCCGCGCCAGAAGTGGTTGGTGATGCGCCGCACCTTCTGCATCACCTGCTTCTTGCGCGCCTCTTCCAGCGTGGAGTACCGGCGCACCGCGGCCGGCGCCTTGGGCGCGGGCTTCGGCCCCCCGAGCGGCGTCCGGTCGAGCGCCTTGCTGGTCACCACCACGAGGCCCTTCGGCTTGTAGCCGTACTTCTGGTAGAAGATCAGGTGCTTGGGGCTGTAGGGATAGGTCGCCACGCCCTGCAGCGTCGCCTTGTTCTCGTCGAAGAACTCCTGGCAGGCGCTCAGGAGCTGCTGGCCGATGTCCTGGTTCTGGTAGTGGGTCAGCACCGCCACCGGGCCGATCACGCCCACCGTGCCCCACATCACCGCGACGGCGGCGCCCACGATCTTGCCGTCGCCTTCCTCGGCCACGAAGCAGCCCCACGGCTCCATGAGCCAGCGGTGGTGCACGTACTGGGCGCCGCCGAACACCTGGCGCGGCCGCGTGCCCACCTGCCGCTCGAAGAAATCGCCGAAGGCCTGCTCGATGACGTCGCGGACCTTGGAGAGATCGCCCTTGCGGACGCGGCGGATCTTGATGAGCGGCGAGCGGCCCTGCGAGTCGAGGCCCGGGCGATCGACGGTCGCCCTCATGATTTCTCCGGCACGCCCGCGAGCTCCTCGAGCAGCGTGATCACGCCGGAGTGATCGAGCCCGCCCTGCCCCTTGACGCGCATGGCGTTGAACAGCTCCTGCACCACCGCGGTGGTGGGCAGCGGCACGCCGAGGGCGCGGGACGACTCCATGATGAGACCCAGGTCCTTGAAGTGCAGGTCGATCTTGAAGCCCGGGTTGTAGGTCCCCGCCACGTAGTTGGCGGTCTTCTGCTCGAGGCACTTCGAGCCGGCGAGCCCGCCGCCCAGCGCCTTGAGCGTGAGCGCGCGATCGAGCCCGGCCTTGCGCGCGAGCGTGAGCGCCTCGCCGAGCGCGGTGAGATTCACCGCCACGATGATCTGGTTGGCGAGCTTGGTGAACCCGCCCGCCCCGAGCGGCCCCAGGTGGGTGATCGTCTTGCCGAGCGCCTGGAACACGGGGAGCGCCGCGTCGAAGTCGGCCTTCTCGCCCCCCACCATGATGGACAGCGCCGCGTCGATCGCGCCCTTCTCGCCGCCCGAGACCGGCGCATCGAGCATGCGCACGCCCTTCGCCGCGAGCGCCTTGCCGACCTTCTGGGAAACCAGCGGCGAGATCGTGGACATGTCCAGGAAGAGCTGCCCGCGCTTGACGCCCTCGATCAGCCCGTCCTTGCCGAGGGCCACCAGCTCCACGTCCGGGGAGTTCGGCAGCATGGTGATGACGACGTCGGACTGGGCCGCGACGTCCTTCGGGTTCGAGGCCGACTTGGCCCCCGCCCCGACCAGCTCCTGCACCGGGCCCTGGCTCCGGCTGTGGACAACCAGTGGATATCCGGCCTTGAGCAGGTTCTTGGCCATGGGACGACCCATGATACCAAGCCCAATGAATCCAACGACTTGCGCCATGGCGACCTCGTGGGGACCGGATTGGGAGGAGCTGCAGCGGCCCGGAGGTTGGAGTAACACAGAGGCGCGCGGTGAGTCAAGCCATTCCCGGCCCCATTGACAGCCGGGCCGGTCTCTGCGACTCTTCCGGGCGTGAAATCGACGCGTGCCGGCGCCTGGTCCTGGTGGTGGCCCTCCCCCTGAGGGGCGGGCCCGCCGGCTCAAGCACGCGCACGAGTGACCGAGAGCGAGACCGGAGCCGCCCCCAGGCTGGGGCGGCTTCTGCGTTCTCTCGCCCCCGCCTGGGAGCCGGCTCCCTGGGAAAGGGAGATTCCGGCCATGACCACTGACAGCTACCTCACCGGTGGGGGCATCCGCGTCCACCGGGCCGTCGAGCCCATCCCGATGGCCAACGCGATCGAGCCGGTCGTCGACGCCCTCGACGGACGCCGCGGCGTGCTCCTCGCGTCGAGCTACGAGTACCCCGGCCGCTACACCCGGTGGGACATGGGATTCGTGGATCCGCCGCTCGCGCTGGTGGCCCGCGGCCGCCGGCTCCGCGCGGAGGCGCTCAATCCGCGCGGGCTCGTCCTGCTCCCCGCCATCGCCCAGGCGCTCCAGGGCCTCGATCAGATCGAGGACTTCGAGCGGACGGACGGCGCGGTGGCGGTGACCGCGCGCGCGCACCGAGCGGGCTTCGCGGAAGAGGACCGGAGCCGCCAGCCCTCGGTGTTCTCCCTGCTCCGCGCGCTGATCGCGCTCTTCCGGTACGCCGAGGAGCCGCACCTCGGGCTCTACGGCGCCTTCGGCTACGATCTCGCGTTCCAGTTCGAGCCGATCCGGCTGCGCCTGCCGCGCCCGGCCGACCAGCGCGATCTCGTCCTCTATCTGCCCGACGAGCTGATCATCGTGGACCACCGCCGCGAGGTGGCCCAGCGGCGCCGCTACGACTTCGAGGTGGGCGGCCGCGCCACCACCGGCCTGCCCCGCGTGGCGGCGGCCGCGCCCCCGTTCGCGGGCGCCGCGTTGGTGCCCCGGACCGGCGACCACGAGTCCGGCGCGTACGCGGCGGTCGTCCGCGTGGCCCGCGAGGCGTTCAAGCGCGGCGATCTCTTCGAGGTGGTCCCCGGCCAGACCTTCTTCGAGCCCTGTCCCTCGCCGCCGTCGGAGCTCTTCCGCCGCCTGCGCGAGCGCAACCCCGCCCCCTACGGCTTCCTGATGAACCTGGGCGACGCGGAGTACCTGGTGGGCGCCTCCCCGGAGATGTACGTGCGGGTGGACGGCGACCGCGTGGAGACCTGCCCGATCTCGGGCACGATCGCGCGCGGCCGCGACGCCATCGCGGACGCGGCCCAGATCCACGCGCTGCTCAACTCGGCCAAGGACGAGTCCGAGCTGACGATGTGCACCGACGTGGACCGCAACGACAAGTCGCGCATCTGCGTCCCGGGCAGCGTGCGGGTGATCGGCCGGCGCCAGATCGAGATGTACGCGCGGCTCATCCACACCGTGGACCACGTGGAGGGGCGGCTCCGGCCCGGCTTCGACGCGCTCGACGCCTTCCTCGCGCACACGTGGGCGGTCACCGTCACCGGCGCGCCGAAGGCGTGGGCCATGCAGTTCCTCGAGGACCACGAGCGGTCGCCGCGCGCCTGGTACGGCGGCGCGGTCGGGCTGCTCGGCTTCGACGGCCACCTCAATACCGGGCTCACCCTCCGCACCATCCGGGTCAAGGACGGCGCGGCCGAGGTCCGTGCCGGGGCCACGCTGCTCTACGACTCCGATCCCGACGCGGAGGAGGAGGAGACGCGGCTGAAGGCCTCCGCGTTCCTCGACGCCCTCCGCCGGCCCCGCGGGGTGGAGCCGGGCGCGCGCGAGGAGGCACCGCGCGGCGGCGCGGGCCGGCGCGTGCTCCTGGTGGACCACCAGGACTCGTTCGTCCACACGCTGGCGAACTACCTCCGGCAGACCGGTGCGGAGGTCACCACGCGGCGGGCCGGCTTCGCGCCGAGCGTGCTCGACGACCTGCGGCCCGACCTGGTGGTGCTCTCCCCCGGCCCCGGCACGCCGGGCGACTTCGATCTGTCCGGCACCCTGAAGGCGCTGCTCGCGCGCGGAATCCCCACGTTCGGGGTCTGCCTGGGGCTGCAGGGCCTGGTCGAGCACCTGGGCGGCGAGCTGGGCGTCCTCGACTACCCGATGCACGGCAAGGCCTCGCGCATCCAGGTCCGGGGCGGCCGCCTCTTCGCAGGCCTCCCGGGCGAGTTCACCGCGGGCCGCTACCACTCCCTCTTCGCGATCCGCGAGAAGCTCCCGTCGGTGCTCGAGGTGACCGCGGAGAGCGACGACGGTGTCGTGATGGCGGTGGAGCACGTCCACCTGCCGCTGGCCGCGGTGCAGTTCCATCCCGAGTCCATCATGTCGCTCGAGGGCGACATCGGGCTCCGGCTGCTCCGGAACGTGGTGGCCGGGCTGATCGCCGAGCGGCCTAGCGGATCCGCGCCGGCTCCTCCTGCGCCCGGCGGCGCACCCATTCCGGGTCGAGCTCGCTGATCTGCCAGCCGCGGCCGGCCTGGCGGCTCATCCGGAAGCGGACCGGGCCCTGGGCGGGATCGCGGTAGGTGACCCAGACGTCCGGCCCCGCGCTCGCGATCTCGAAGGCGCGGAAGACCGCGACCGCGCCCACCGGCAGCGCGAGGGCGGTCGCCTGGATGCCCGCCCGCTCCACGCTGCGCCGGATCTCGAGGCGCACCCGCGTCATCACCTGGGGCCGTAGCCGGCGCTTGGCCATGCCGGCGGTGAGCTGGCGCCCGGCGGTCTCGGCGGCGCTGGTGGGCTCGGGCTGGCGCGCGAGGTAGTCGGCCACGATCACCTCGGTGGCGCCGTCCGCGATGCGCTCCACGTCGAAGTAGCGCTCGGCCTCCGCCACGTCGTGCCGCTGCATGGCCACGCCCAGCCGGTAGAGCGCGTAGCGGGGAGTGGACGCGGCGTAGAGCCCGCCGAGCGCGGCCAGCACGAGCACCGCGGCCGGCACGCCCCAGATCCACGCGCGTCTCGACATCTCCCGCCCACGCTATCCCAGCCGCCGCCGACCGCGCAACCGCCCCGCCCCAAGAAGGGGGCTTGACGGGGGCGGGCGCCCGGTGTATTAATATTCTCCATGAAGAATATATATGCACCGGGATACGCATCCGAGGGCGGCGAGACCGGACGGCGGCGGCGCGAGATCCTCGCGCTCGTCGGGCAGGGCGGGGTGCGCTCGCAGGAGGAGCTCCAGCGCCGGCTGCGGCGGCGCGGGATCGCGGTGGCCCAGCCGACCCTGTCCCGCGACCTCAAGACGCTCGGGCTCGCCAAGACCCCGACCGGCTACGTGACCACGCCCGCGGGCGCGTTCGTGCCCGCGGAGACGCGGCGCACCGCGCTCGACCGGGCGGTGGGCGAGTTCGTGCTCTCGGTGCGCGCGGCCGCCTCGCTCGTGGTGATCCGCACGCCGCCCGCGGGCGCCCATCCCCTCGCCCGCGTCCTCGACGAGGCCCTGCTGCCGGAGGTGGTCGGCACCATCGCGGGCGACGACACCGTGTTCGTGGCCGCCACCGGGCCGGCCAGCGCGCGGCTCCTCGAGCGGCGGCTGCGCGGCC
This sequence comes from Candidatus Methylomirabilota bacterium, assembly GCA_035249225.1. Lineage (GTDB taxonomy): Bacteria > Methylomirabilota > Methylomirabilia > Rokubacteriales > CSP1-6 > CAMLFJ01. The sequence goes on from DATFGS010000344.1 coordinate 6,047, forward strand.
CCCTCGGGGCCCGGAAGGGAGCGTGAGCCTCATGCACCACGAGCGGCACGACGGCGGCATCCTGGTCACCACCGATCCCGCCCGGCTCGACCTCGACGCGGTCCACGGCTTCCTGGCCGGGTCGTCCTACTGGGCCCGGGGGATTCCCCGCGAGGTCATGGAGCGGTCCATGCGCCACTCGATCTGCTTCGGCGCCTTCGACGGCGGCCGGCAGGTCGGATTCGCCCGCGTGGTCAGCGACCGCGCGACGTTCGCCTACGTCTGCGACGTCTTCGTGCTCGACACCCACCGCGGCCGGGGAGTCGGCACGCGGATCAT
>DATFGS010000345.1:0-4719 GCA_035249225.1 Candidatus Methylomirabilota bacterium
GTCCTCGAGGAGCGGGTCGGGCCGGCGCTCGATCTCCGCGCCGCGGCCCCCGAGGGTCGAGAGGACGTGCGTCCACCCGTCTCCGGTGTTCGGCACGAACTCCTGCAGGACCGCGAGCGTCGCGGGTCCCCCGGCGCGCGCGTACTCCAGCCAGCCCGCGAGCCGCGGGACGTGGCCGAAGGCGGTCCGGGTGGTGAGGAAGCGGGTGATCTCGAGGTCCGGGTTGAGGCCGGGCTGGGGCCGCCGCAGCGACTTGAGGACGAGATCGCCCACCACCACGGAGGTATTGCTCTGCTCGCCGATGAGACGTCGGATGGCCAGCGCGTCCGGGGCGCGCGGGAACACCCAGCCCGGCGTGGGGAGGAAGGCGAAGCGTCCGCGGAGGCCGTCGAGCGAGCGGCCGGCGGCGATGGCCGCGACGACGCGACGCCCGAAGCGCGGGTCGTGGTGGGCGTCCACCACCGTCTCCGCGCCGGCGCGCGCGAGGGCGCCCTCCGGCGCGGGCTCGGCCGACACGGTCACCGGGACATAGTACTGGTCGCCGTCCACCGCGATCAGCAGGAGCACGAGCGGTCCGTCGTGATCGAGGACCGCCCAGTCGAGCACGTCCACCGCCGCGATGCCGCGGGCCTTGGCCGCGAACCAGCGCTGGCGGATCAGGAAGCGCGTGAGGTCGGAGCGGCCGGGCCCGGCGAGCCGCGCGACGAGCGCGCCCGGATCAGAGCGGGGCGGCCTCGATGCCATAGAGGGGCTGGTCGGGCAGGGGCGGCTGCAGCCGGAACCAGTAGTAGCCGTAGGGGGCCAGGCTGATGAAGTAGGGCCCGGAGCCGATGGTGGGGAAGCGGGTGTCTCCGAGCATCTCCACCGGGGTGTGGCCGCGCCAGGCGCGCAGGTCGAGCTCCACCGGCTGGGCCGAGCCGGCGAGGTTGTGGACCGCGATCACCGTCTCTCCCTCGTGCTCGCGGGCGTGGGCGATCACGCTCTCGTTGGCGGGGCGGAGGAAGGTGAGCGTGCCGCGGCCGAAGACGCGGGTCTTCTTGCGCACCGCGATCAGCCGCTTCATCCAGTTGAGCAGCGAGGACGGGGTGCGCTGCTGGGACTCCACGTTGATCGCCTGGTAGCCGTAGACGGTGTCCACGATCAGGGGCAGGTAGAGCCGGGCGGTGTCCGCGCGGGAGAAGCCCGCGTTGCGGTCGCCCGTCCACTGCATCGGGGTGCGGACCCCGTTGCGGTCGCCGAGGTAGATGTTGTCGCCCATCCCGAGCTCGTCGCCGTAGTAGAGGATCGGGCTGCCCGGCAGGGTGAAGAGCAGGCTGGTGAGCAGCTCGATCTTGCGCCGGTCGTTCTCGAGCAGGGGGGCGAGCCGCCGCCGGATGCCCAGGTTGAGCCGCATGCGGGGGTCGGAGCCGTAGGCGTAGTAGAGATGCCGGCGCTCCTCGTCGCTCACCATCTCGAGCGTCAGCTCGTCGTGGTTGCGCAGGAAGAGGCACCACTGGGCGGTCGCCGGGATCTCCGGGGTGTGCACGAAGATGTCGGTGATCGGGCGCCGGTCCCCGTGGCGGACGGCCAGGAACATGCGCGGCATCAGGGGAAAGTGGAAGGCCATGTGGAACTCGTCGCCGTCGCCGAAGTAGGGGCGGACGTCGGCGGGCCACTGGTTGGCCTCCGCCAGGAGGATGCGCCCCTGGTACTCGCGGTCGATCGTGCCGCGGATCTCCCGGAGGATCTCGTGGGTCTCGGCCAGGTTCTCGCAGTTGGTGCCCTCGCGCTCGATCAGATAGGGAACCGCGTCGCAGCGGAAGCCGTCGAGGCCCTTGTCCAGCCAGAAGCGCATCACGTCGAGCAGCTCGCGGCGGACCTGCGGGTTGTCGAAGTTGAGGTCCGGCTGGTGGTGGAAGAAGCGGTGCCAGTAGTAGGCCTTGGCCACCGGATCCCACGTCCAGTTGGAGTGCTCGGTGTCGATGAAGATGATCCGGGCGTCCCGGTACCGCTCGTCGGTGTCGCTCCAGACGTAGTAGTCGCGGTAGGGGGAGTCGGGCGCGCGGCGGGCCGCCTGGAACCACGGGTGCTGGTCCGAGGTGTGGTTGACGACCAGGTCCGAGATGACCCGCATGCCGTGGCCGTGGGCCGCCTCGAGGAAGCGGTCGAAGTCGTCCATGGTGCCGTAGTCCGGGTGGATCGCGCGATAGTCCGCCACGTCGTAGCCGTCGTCGCGCAGCGGCGAGCGGAAGAAGGGCAGGAGCCAGAGGCAGTCGACGCCCAGCTCCTTGAGATGCCCGAGCTGACCGGTGAGGCCGATGAAATCGCCGATGCCGTCGTCGTTGCCGTCCTTGAACGCGCGGACGTGCAGCTCGTAGAAGACCGCGTCCTTGTACCAGAGGGGGTCGCGATCGCTCATGCGTAATAGTCGAAGTCGCGCTCGCGCCGGCGCCAGCGCCCCACGCGATAGACGTGCGCGGGCGCGATGCGCGGGTCGAGCGCGACCGCATGGGTGGCGCCGCGGACGAGGCGGCGGTCGCCGCCCAGGAGCTCGTGGAGCTCGTAGGTCTCGTCGGGAGCGATGCCGATCTCGGCGAGGGGGATCTGCAAGGTGGCCTCGTGGGTGGCGAAGGGGTCCAGGTTCACCGCGACCAGGATCACGTTGTCGCGCGCGGGAGTGAGCTTGCCGTAGAAGAGAACGTGCGGGCTGTCCGCCGGGAAGAAGCGCAGCCCGGCCATCCCGTGCAGCGCCGGGTTCTCGCGCCGGATCGCGTTGAGCCGCGCGAGGTAGTCCGAGAGATTGCCGGGCGCGCTCCAGTCGCGCACCCGGATCTCGTACTTCTCCGACGCGCGGTACTCCTCGGTACCGGGCAGCGGCGTGGCCTCGCAGAGCTCGTAGCCGCTGTAGATGCCCCACACCGAGGAGAGCGTGGCGGCCAGGGCGGCCCGCATGCGGAAGGCGGGCGGCCCGCCGCGCTGCAGGACCTCGGGGAGGATGTCGGGCGTGTTGACGAAGAAGTTGGCGCGGAAGTACTCGGCCATCTCGGAGCGGGTGAGCTCCTCGAGGTACTCGGTGAGCTCCTCCTTGAAGTTGCGCCAGGTGAAGTAGGTGTAGGACTGGGTGAAGCCGGCCTTGGCGAGCGCGCGCATCACCTTGGGACGGGTGAAGGCCTCGGAGAGGAAGATCACGTCGGGATCGCGGTCCTGGACCTTCCGGATCAGCCACTCCCAGAAGCGGACGGGCTTGGTGTGGGGGTTGTCCACCCGGAAGGTGCGCACGCCCTGGTCGATCCAGAACCGGACCACGCCCAGCAGCGCCGCCCAGAGTGATTCCCACGCGGGGGTCGCGAAGTTGATCGGGTAGATGTCCTGGTACTTCTTGGGCGGGTTCTCCGCGTACTTGATGGTGCCGTCGGGCCGCGGGTAGAACCACTCCGGGTGCTCGCGCACCCACGGATGGTCCGGCGAGCACTGGATCGCGAAGTCGAGCGCGATCTCCATGCCGAGGCCGTGCGCGGTCTTCACCAGGCGACGGAAGTCGTCGAGGGTGCCGAGCTCCGGATGCACCGCGGTGTGGCCCCCTTCGGGCCCGCCGATGGCCCACGGGCTGCCCGGATCGCCGGGGCCCGCGGTCAGCGCGTTGTCCGGGCCCTTGCGCGCGGTACGGCCGATGGGATGGATCGGCGGCAGGTAGACGACCTCGAAGCCCATGCGGCGGATCTCGGGCAGCCGGTCCACGCAGTCGTCGAAGGTGCCGTGGCGGCCGGCGACGCGACCCTGCGAGCGCGGGAACAGCTCGTACCAGGCCGCGAACGCGGCTTCCGGCCGGTCCACCACCACCTCGAGCTCGCGGTCGTGGCGCGTGAGGTCGGGACGCGGCTGGACGCGCGCCATCACCTGGCGCAGGTCGGGGTCGAGCAGGACGTCGAGGCGGCGGTCGCGCGAGGCCGCGGCGGCGAGCCGCTCCGCCGCGCGCGCCAGCACCGCCAGGTCGGGATCCCGCGCGCCCTCGCGCGCGCGCGCCAGCATCGCTCCGCCTTCCAGCAGCTCGCTGGTGAGATCGACCTGCCCGCCGCCCAGGCGGCGCCGCATCTCCTCCACCCAGGAGCCGAAGGCGTCGGTCCAGGCCTCCACGGTGTAGCGATAGCGGGTATTGGCCTCGAGCTGGAACGAGCCGGCCCAGCCGTCGTTGTCCACGGGCGAGAGCGCCGCCTCGCGCCAGTCGCGGTCGCCCGCGGCGCGGAAGCGGATCGACGCGGCGAGGAGGTCATGCCCTTCCTTGAAGATGTCGGCGGTCACGGTCAGCCGATCGCCCACGACGCGCTTGACCGGATGGCGGCCGTCGTCCACCGCAGGGCGAACGTGCTCGATGACGATCGGGCGCCGGCTCACCGCCATCGGTCCACCAGGTAGGGCTTGTCCTCGTCGAACATGCCGCCCAGCCGCGTCGCGCTCTGCTGCAGCGCGGCGGGCGGGCGGGCGCTGGTCTCGAGGATCACCGACGCGGCGCGGCCGAGGTAGAGCGGGGCCAGCGACTGGGCGGCGTGGCTCCGGTAGACGACGCGCGCGCGATAGGCCAGCAGGAAGTCGTAGACCACGCGGGTCCAGAGCCGATCCGGGAAGCGGAACCGCTCGAGCGGCCGATCGCTGAGCTCGAGCACCTCGCCCAGGTTCTCGGGCGCCAGGATGCGCTCCCACACCGGGAGGAGATCGCGCACGCCCTGGACGAAGCCGACCTGC
>DATFGS010000346.1:0-1402 GCA_035249225.1 Candidatus Methylomirabilota bacterium
TCGCCGGGCGGAGCGACCGCGAGGCGCACCGCGTGGCGTTCCTGGAGCGGCTCGCTCCCGCCTACGGCGACGACTGGTGGTTCCAGTCCGCGCTCGCCTTCACCTATCACGAGGTGGACCGCTTCGACGAGTCTCGCCGGCTGTCCCGGGCGTCGCTCGATCAGTATCCCCGCAACGCGGGCGCGGCCCACAACCTGGCCCACATCGCCTTCGAGACCCTCGACATCGAGGCGGGCTCCGCGTTCCTGGACGACTGGATGGCCGGCTACGACCGGCGCGCCCACTTCCACTGCCACCTGGCCTGGCACCAGGCGATGTTCGCCCTGCACGAGGGCCGCTACGAGCAGGCGCTCGCCCTCTTCGAGCGCGACATCCTGCCCGCGAGCAACCCGCGCTCCACCATGACCGACGGCACCGCGCTGCTCTGGCGCCTGCGGCTGGACGAGGCGACCCCGGCCGCGCTGCCGTGGCGGACCCTCGCCGACATCGCGGGGCGGGTCTCGCGGCCCGGCTATCTCTTCGGCGAGTGTCACGCCGCGCTGGCCTACGCGGCCTGCGGGGACGAGGCGGCGCTGACCAGGATGATGGACGGCCTGCGGGAGCTTCACGCCAAGGGCAATCCGATCGCGGGCACGGTCGTGCTGCCGCTGGTGCAGGGGACGGCCGCGTTCGCGGCCGGTGACCACGCGGGCGCGCTGGCCCACTTCGAGCCGGTGGAGCGGGAGATGCACCGCATCGGCGGCAGCCACGCCCAGTGGGAGCTCTTCGAGGAGACCATGGTGGCGTGCTACCTGGAGCTCGCGCGCCACGACGACGCGCTGCGCCTGGTGCGCCGGCGCCTCGCGCGCCGCGCCTCGCCGCGCGACCAGAAGTGGCTCGCGCGGGCCAGCGCCCGGGGCGCGGCCTGATGGCCAGGCTGGCGCTCAAGGTGAACGGGGTGACCCGGGCGGTCGAGTCGGACGATCCCGACATCCCGCTCCTGTACGTGCTGCGCGGCGATCTCGGGCTGACCGGCACCCACTTCGGCTGCGGCCTCGCCCAGTGCGGGGCGTGCACCGTCCTCGTGAACGGTCGCGCGGTCCGCTCCTGCATCGCGCCGGCGCGATCGATGGTCGGCCAGGACGTGGTGACCATCGAGGGCCTGGGCTCGCCCGAGAGGGCCGATCCGCTCCAGGCCGCCTTCATCGCGGAGCAGGCCGCCCAGTGCGGCTACTGCACCGCGGGCATGGTCATGGGCGCGCGCGCCCTCCTGGCCCGGACGCCGCGGCCGAGCGAGAAGCAGGTGCGCGAGGCGCTGGCCGGCAACCTCTGCCGCTGCGGCAGCCACGCGCGGGTGATCAGCGCGGTGCTGCGGGCCGCCGGCGCGAAGCCGGGAGCGCGCTGACATGGGCCCGCGTCTCTC
>DATFGS010000347.1:0-1226 GCA_035249225.1 Candidatus Methylomirabilota bacterium
GCAGATCTCGAGGCTCTGGTCGGCGAGTCGCCGGGCCCGCTCGGGATCGCCCTGGAGGAGGGCGAGCTGACCCAGGCCCGCGTAGCACTGCGTCGAGTAGCGCCAGGTCATCCAGAGGGAGGACGGCGGATCACGGACGACGTGATGCGCCTCGTCCAGCGCCTCGGCGGCCGCGGCGAGATCTCCTCGGGCCATCCAGGCCTCGGCCTGGTTGTTGCGGATGAACGCGCGGCGCTCGGCCCCGGTGCCGTGGCCGGCCCGAGCGGAGCGCGCGGTGACCTCGTACGATTGCTCCGATAGCTCGACGCCCCTGGCGGAGTCGCCGCACTCGATGCGCAGCCAGCCGATCGTGTTGAGGCACCGCGAGATGTAGGCGTCGTCGCCGAGCCTCTCCGCGAGCGTGAGGCCCTCCTCGAGCGCGGCGAGCGCCCGGTCGTACTCTCCCAGGTCGCTGGCGGCCAGGCCCTCGTTCCACAGGCAGCGGAGCAGCGGGACGACGAGATGCTGCTCGCGGGCGATCCGGATTCCCTCCCCGCTGAGATCGAGGCTCGGCCGGTAGTCCCCCTGCCAGCTCCGACACAGCGAGAGGAAATGCAGCGCGAGCGCCTGACGATTCGGATCACCCACGGCCCGGCCGATCGTGAGCGCCCGCCCGACGTCGGCCTCCGACTCATCGAGGCGCCCGTTGAGCGCGTACAGATAGCCCTGGGTGTACAAGCCGAAGCTCAGCGGGGCCTGGGCGCCGACATTCTCGGCAATCTCGATCGCCTCCCGTACCCGCTCGAACGCGGGCGGAAACTCCTCGGCCCACTGCAAGGCCAGAGCGATCTGCACCAGCGCTCCCGCCTCCGCCGCGCGATCTCCGACCCGACGGGCGAGGTCCACGAGGGCCTCGGCCGCCTCCCGGGAGCGGACGAACTCGCCGACACCGAAGAACAGGTCGGCCCGGGCGCGCTGGATCTCCATGATCGTCGCCGGGGGTACCGGCTCGACCCGCCGGGCCGCCACCGCGAGCGCCTCGGCATACAGATCCAGGGCCTGCCGCAGGCCGAAGGCCTGGGTGGCCTTCCGGGCGGCCTTGAGCAGGTAGTCGAGGGCCCGGTCCCAGTCCTCCGCGCGCGAAAAATGGTGGGCGAGCATCTCGAAGTGCTCGGGGAGTCGATCCGCGTACAGATCCTCGATGGCCCGTCCGATGAGTCCGTGCAGCTCCTTGCGCCGCCGCACGA
>DATFGS010000348.1:0-5950 GCA_035249225.1 Candidatus Methylomirabilota bacterium
CGGTCGGCGCGCTCACGGCGGCCTCGCCCACGAAGAGCCGCAGCACGTTGGGCGTCTCGAGCTCCATGGTGCCGGCGCCATAGCCGACCGCGGTGACCCGCATCGCCGGCATCGTCCCCGCCCCGGCCGCCAGGGTCGTGAGGATGGCCGCCCCGGTCGGGGTGACCAGCTCCCGGCGGATCCCGGTGTCGAGCGTGGGGAAGCCCTTGAGCAGCTCGGCGGTGGCCGGGCCGGGCACCGGCATGCGGCCGTGCGGGCCCTCCACGAACCCCCCGCCCACCGGCAGCGCGCCCACGTGGACCGCGTCCACGCCGAGCAGGTGGAGGCCGATGCAGGCGCCGGTGACATCCACGATCGCGTCCACCGCGCCCACGTCGTGGAAGTGCACGCGCTCTGGCGTGGTGCCGTGCACCCGCGCCTCCGCCTCGGCGAGCCGCCGGAAGACCCGCGTGGCCATGTCCCGCACCGCGGGGGCGAGGCGCCCGCCCTCGAGGATGTCGAGGATCTCCCGGAGCCCGCGGTGGCCCGCCTCGTGGGGACCGAGCGCTACGTCCACCTTGGTGGCCCGGAAGCCCGCCTTGATGACCTCGCGGCGCTCGAGCCGGTAGCCGGTCACCCCGAGCCCGGCCAGCTCGCGGGCGAGCGCCTCGAACGGCGCGCCCGCGTCCACCAGCGCTCCCAGGATCATGTCCCCCGAGGCGCCGCTCGGACAATCGAAGAAGGCCAGGCGCATGAGAGCTGGCTAGCGGAGCTTGGAGGCGAGCTTGTTGATCTGGTTCGCCTGCGCCGCCGCGCCGTAGCCGTTGTCGATGTTGACGACCGAGACGCCGGGGGCGCAGGAGTTCAGCATGGCCAGCAGCGCGGCCACGCCCCCGAAGGAGGCGCCGTAGCCCACGCTGGTGGGCACCGCGATCACCGGGCGGTCCACCAGGCCGCCGAGCACGCTCGGCAGCGCGCCCTCCATCCCCGCCACCGCGATGATGGCGTTGGCCTCGTTGAGCCGGTCGAGATGCGGCACCAGCCGGTGCAGGCCCGCGACGCCGCAGTCGAACACGCGCTCGACATGGTTGCCCATCGCCTCCGCGGTGACCGCGGCCTCCTCGGCCACCGGCTGGTCGGCGGTGCCCGCGCTGACCACCACGATGAGCCCGACGCCCTCGCGCGCCACCGGCTTGACCACCACGAGCCGCGCGGCCTCGTGCACCTGGCACGGCAGGCCGCTCGCGAGCAGCGCGGCCACCACCGCCGGGTCGGCGCGCGTGGCGAGCACGTTGTCGTGCGCGTCCGCCAGGCGCCGCACGATGGCCACCACCTGCTCCGGCGTCTTGCCCTGGCAGAAGACGGCCTCGGGCACGCCGTGTCGGAGCGAACGGTGCAGATCCACCCGGGCGAAGCGCAGATCCTCGACGGGCAGCGCGCGGAGCCGGGCCAGCGCCTGCTCGGGCGCCAGCGCGCCGCCCGCGACGGCCTCCAGCAGCTCCCTTACTTTTTCCCGATCCACTTCAGCACCTCGTTGGCGCTGCCGCTGCGGAAGCCCTGCAGGTCGAGCGTCACGTAGAGGTAGCCCAGCTCGCGGAAGCGCCGGACGATCGCCCCGTGCCGGTCCTCCTCCCAGAGGCGCGGCATCTCCTCCGGGACCAGCTCCAGTCGGGCCAGCCGGTCGTGGTGGCGCACCCGGAACTGGCGGAAGCCCAGGCTGCGCACGAAGGCCTCCGCGTCGTCGATGCGGCGCAGCTTCTCGGCGGTGATCGGATCGCCGTACTGGAAGCGGGAGGACAGGCACGCGAAGGAGGGCTTGTCCCAGGTGGGCAGGCCGAGCTCGCGCGAGAGCGCCCGGATCTCCTCTTTCCACAGCGCGGCCTCGATCAGCGGGGCGCGCACCCCGCGCGCTTCCGCGGCCTTCATGCCCGGCCGGTGGTCGCCCAGGTCGTCCATGTTGGCGCCGTAGACGACCTGCGCGGTGCCCGCGGCCTGGGCGATCGGCGCGAGGTGCGTGAAGAGCTCCTCCTTGCAGTGGAAGCACCGGTCCGGCGCGTTGCGCGCGTACTCCGGCCGGTCGAGCTCGCGGGTGCGGATGACCTCCTGGCGCATGCCGAGCAGCGCGGCCAGCCGCCGCGTCTCCTCGAGCTCGGAGGCCGGGTAGGTCTCGGAGTCGGCGGTGACCAGGCTCGCGCCCTCGCCGAGGGCGTCCTTCGCGGCACGGGCGAGGAACGTCGAGTCCACGCCGCCGGAGAATGCCACGATCACGCGCGTCATCCCGCGGAGGAGATCCACCAGCCGGCCGTACTTGGCGTCGAGCGTGTCCTGATCCGTCATCGTGGGCTCCTACCCGAGGATCGCGCTCGCGAGCTGGGCCAGCGGCACCATCGGCCGGGCGCCCACGTGGGCGATGACCTCGGCGGCGGCGAGCGAGCCGAGCCGCCCGCAGATCGGCAGGTCGAGGCCCTGGCTGAGCCCGTAGAGCACCCCGGCCGCGTAGAGATCGCCCGCGCCCGTCGTGTCCACCACCGCGGCCACCGGGTGCGCGGCGATGGTATGCACCCGCCCGTCGCCGACCAGCACCGAGCCCCTGGCGCTCCGGGTGAGCGCGGCGATCTCGCAGTGCCCGCGCACGCGGGCCAGGGCGGCGTCGAACTCGCCCACCTCGTAGAGCGCGCAGATCTCCGCCTCGTTGGCGAAGAGGATGTCCACGTGATGCTCGACCAGATCGAGGAAGGCCTTGCGGTGCCGCCCCACGCAGAACGGGTCGGACAGCGTGAGCGAGACCTTCCGGCCCGCGGCATGAGCGATCGCCGCGGCGGCCCGGAACGCCTCCTGGGCCTCGGGCGGATCGAAGAGATAGCCCTCGAGGTAGAGGATCTTGGCGCGGGTGATCAGCGCCCGGTCGATGTCGCGCGGGCCGAGCCGCACCGACGCGCCCAGGAACGTGCCCATGGTGCGCTGGGCGTCCGGCGTCACCAGGATGAGGCAGCGCCCGGTGGGCGGCCCGTCGGCGGCGCGGGGCGTGTCGTAGCCCACCCCGGTCGCGCGCAGGTCGTGGCCGAAGACCTCGCCGAGCTGGTCGTCGCGTACCTTGCCGACGTAGTGCGCCCGCCCGCCGAAGGAGGCCACGCCCACCACGGTGTTGGCGGCCGAGCCGCCCGACATCTCCACGCCCGGCCCCATCGCCTCGTAGAGCGCGTGGGCGCGCGGCTCGTCCACCAGGAGCATGGTCCCCTTCACCAGGTTCTGGCGCGTGAGGAAGCCCTCGTCGGCGTGGGTCAGGACGTCCACCAGCGCGTTGCCGATGCCGACGACGTCGAGGCCCTCCCGATCAGCCACCGCGGGCCGCTCAGCCACGGCGTCCCCTGCCCTTCGGCGGGAAGTAGCGATCGAGCAGCAGGCCGAGTCGCTTGCGGGTGCGCGGCGGGAAGTGCCCGGGGCTGGTGATGACCGCGCTGGCCAGGGCGTCGCCGCAGCCGGCGCCGCAGGCCTTGCCCACCCGCGGGATGACGCGGCGCAGCACGACCTTCGCGGTGGCCACGTTCTTGAGCAGGTTGGCCACGACCGCCTCCACCGTCACCGCGTCGTGGCTCTCGTGCCACACGTCGTAGTCGGTGGCCAGCGCCAGCGTGGCGTAGCAGAGCTCGGCCTCCCGGGCCAGCTTGGCCTCGGGCATGTTCGTCATCCCGATCACCGAGACGCCCCAGCGGCGGTAGATCTGCGACTCGCCCTTGGTGGAGAACTGCGGGCCCTCGATGCAGATGTAGGTGCCCCCGCGGTGCACGCGCGCGCCCGCCTCGCGGCCGCCGGTCTCGAGCAGATCGCCGAGCGCCGGGCAGACCGGGTCGGCCATCCCCACGTGACCGACGATGCCGTCGCCGAAGAAGCTCGAGACGCGCCGCTTCGTGTGATCGTAGAACTGGTCGGGGATCACCAGATCCAGCGGGCGGATCTCCTCCTTCATGCTGCCGACCGCGCTCACCGAGATGATCCAGCGCGCGCCCAGGGCCTTGAGCCCGTAGATGTTGGCGCGGTAGTTGATCTCGGTGGGCGTGAACTGGTGGCCGCGGCCATGCCGCGGCAGGAAGATCACCCGGCGATCGCCGAACCGGCCCGTGCAGTAGGCGTCCGACGGATCGCCGAACGGGGTGCGCACGCGCACCCAGCGCACGTCCTCGATGCCCTCCATCTCGTAGAGCCCGCTGCCTCCGATGACGCCCAGCGCGGGCTCGCCGCCCGCCTTGGCCCTGGCCGCGCTCATGCGCCGATCTCCTCGAGCTGCCCGTGGGTGCGGTCCGCGCCGGCCGCCGTGATCGTGAGCGGCACGACCCGGCGGCCGAGCGTGTCGGGGCCTTCGAAGAGCACCTCGACGTAGTTGTCGGTGAGACCCGCGAGCAGGCCGGTGCGCCGATCGCGCGCGCCCAGCACCACCGCGTCGCGCCGCCGGCCGACCAGCCCGCGCCGGAAGGCCAGGCTCTTGTCCGTGCCCAGCCGGCGCAGGCGCCCGCTCCGCTCGCGGATCACCGCGGCGGGCACGTGATCGGCCCGGCGCGCCGCCTCGGTCCCCTTGCGGTCCGAGTAGGCGAAGACGTGGAGCGACGAGAACGGCAGCGCCTCGACGAAGCGCAGCGTCGCCTCGAAGTCGTCCTCGGTCTCGCCCGGGTGACCGACGATGACGTCGGCGCCGAGCCCGAGGTCGGGTATCGCGGCGGTCAGCCGGTCCACGAGGGCCCGGTACATGCCGGTGTGGTAGGGCCGCCGCATCAGGCGCAGCACGCGGTCGCTGCCGCTCTGGAGCGGCAGGTGCAGGTGGGGCGCCATCACCGGCATCGTGGTCACCGCGCCGATCAGCTCGGGCGTGAAGTAGGACGGGAGCACCGAGGACAGCCGCAGCCACCGGAGCCCGTCCACCTCCGCGAGCGCCCGGAGGAGGGCGGCCAGGGTGGTCCGCGGGTAGAGATCCCAGCCGTAGTGGCCGATGTCCACGCCGGTGAGCGTGACGTCGACGTAGCCGGCGGCCGCGAGGGCGCGCACCTGGTCGAGCACGACCTTGGGCTCCTGGCTCCGGCTCCGCCCGCGCGCGGCCGGCACGATGCAGAAGGCGCAGCGGTGCTGGCAGCCGTCCTGGATCTTCACGAAGGCGCGCGAGCGGCCCGCGACCCGCGCGAAGGGCGCGACCGGGACGTCGCGGGCGGCGCCGATGTCCGCCACCGCCACCTCGGGCCGCGCCCGCTTGGCGAGGGAGCCGAGCAGCTCGGGCAGGCGGTACTTCTCCTGGTTGCCCACCACCAGATCCACTCCGGCGATCGCGGCGGCCGCGTCCGGGTCGGTCTGGGCGAAGCAGCCGGTGACCACCACGTAGGCGTCCGGATGCTCGCGGGTGATGCGGCGGATGAGCTGGCGGTCGGAGAAGTCCGCGCGGCCGGTCACCGTGCACGTGTTGATCACGAAGACCTGCGCGCCGGCCGCGGGCTCCACCACCCGGAAGCCGCGGCACTCCAGCAGCGAGCCCATCTCCTGCGACTCGACCTGGTTGAGCCGGCAGCCGAGGGTGGCCAGGGCCACCGTCACCGGCGCGCTCATGCCGGGACCGCAGCCTCGCGGAGCTGGCCGCAGGCGGCGCCGATGTCCTCGCCCTTGCTCCAGCGGACGGTCGCCCGGATGCCGTACTCGAGCAGGACGGTCTGGAAGTCGAGGATCCGCGCCAGCGGCGGCCGCGAGAAGCTCGAGCCCTCCCAGTCGTTGAACGGGATCAGGTTGATCTTGCCGCGGATACCCTTCAGCAGCTTCACGAGGCGGCGCGCGTCCTCGACCGAGTCGTTGACGCCGTCGAGCAGCACGTACTCGAAGGTCATGCGCTGGCGGAACGGCAGCGGGAAGCGCCGGCACGCGGCGAGCAGCTCCTCGATCGCGAAGCCCCGGTTGACCGGCATGATCCGGTCGCGGATCTCGTTGCTGGTGGCGTGCA
>DATFGS010000349.1:0-1850 GCA_035249225.1 Candidatus Methylomirabilota bacterium
AGCTTGGCGCTGCGCGCGCGCGGGTTCTGGGCGGTCTCCTCGCGGCCCGCAGTGACCGGCGAGGGCTCGAGCTCGACGAACCCGGACGCCTCGAGCGAGCGGAACGCGCGCTTCACCACCCGGTCCTCGCCCGAGTGGAAGGAGATGACGCCGAGGCGGCCGCCGTCCTCGAGGAGCGCGGCCGCCTGCGGCAGCGCCTCCGCGAGCGCGCCGGGCTCGTCGTTGACCGCCATCCGCACCGCCTGGAAGGTGCGGGTGGCCACGTGAGTGCGCTTGGACCACGCGGCGCGCGGCACCGCGCGCTTCACCGCCGAGACCAGATCGGCGGCGGTCCGCAGCGGGCTGCGGCGCCGCTGCTCCACGAGCACGCGCGCGATGCGCCGCGCGTGCCGCTCCTCGCCGTACTCCGCGAGCAGGACCTCGATCTCCTCGGCGCCCAGCCGCCCGAGCAGCTCGGCGGCGGTACCGCCCTCGGCGGGATCGAAGCGCATGTCGAGCGGCTCCTCGCCCTGGAAGGAGAAGCCGCGGCCGGACTCGTCGAGCTGATACGAGGAGAGCCCGAGGTCCAGCAGCACCGCGGCCGCGCGCTCCACCCCCGCGCCCGTCGCGATCGCGCGGAGGTGGCGGAAGCTGCCGCGCACCAGCACCACGCGGGCGCCGAAGCGCTCGAGGCGGCGCGCCGCGCGCGCGAGGGCTTCCGGATCGCGATCGATACCGAGCAGGCGGCTCTCGCCGCCCGCCGTCTCCAGCAGCTGCTCCGCGTGTCCACCCATGCCGATTGTCCCGTCCACCACCCAGCCCCCACGACGGGGGCGCAAGAGGAAGGTCACCTCGTCGAGCAGCACCGGCACGTGCGCGGCCGGTGCGTGCTCGGGCTCCGGTTGTTGCCGTCGCTTCGTGCGCATGGCTAGACGCCCTTCTGGGCGAGGCGCTCGCGCAGGTCGTCGAGCGGGCCCGCGTTCTCGCGCTGGTAGTGCGCCCAGCGATCCTCGTCCCAGATCTCGAAGTGATCCATCATGCCGATGATCACCACGCTCTTGGCGAGCGCGCCGCGCTCGCGGTAGTCCTGCAGGATCTGGATGCGTCCGTGCGGATCGAGCACCACGTCGAGCCCCGCGGAGAGGTACACGTGCTGGAAGCGGCGGCGATCCTGGTCGAGCTTGGGCAGCGTGTTCACGCGCTCCTCGAGCTCGCGCCACTTGTCCTCGGGGTACACGTCGAGCGACGTGCCGTTGGGCGCCATCACCAGGCGGTCGCTGCCGCCCTCCCGCAGCACGTCCCGGAACTTCGCCGGGATGCTGAGGCGCCCCTTTGGGTCGATCGTGTGCCTGAAATGCCCCCGAAACACTGTCTCCCCCACCGGGGCCTACGTGCCCCCGGAACCGGCCAAGAATGACGTTTCAATGGCACTTCATGGGATTTCATCCCACTGCCGGGGACCATCCTAGAAGGGGTCGCTAGGGGTGTCAAGCGAAAACTCCAAGATTTTCAAGGCCATTCAGACCCACTCCCCGCGCGACGGGTTGGGGGTGGACGGACGGCGGCTACAGCAGGTAGAGGACGAGGGGTCTGGAGCCTGACCCTAGCGGGCCGGGCGGTAGTACGTGAGGGCCTCCGGCAGCCAGCCCTCGATCTGCTGGATGCGAGTGGCCTCGGAGGGGTGCGTCGAGAGGAACTCGGGGGGCCGCTGGCCCTTGGCGGCCTCGGCCATGCGCTTCCACAGCTCGAGCGCCGCGCGCGGATCGTAGCCGGCCTTGGCCATCAGGATCAGGCCCAGATGGTCGGCCTCCGACTCCTGCGCGCGACCCCAGGGCAGCAGCACGCCGACCGAGGCGCCCGCGCCCAGAGCG
>DATFGS010000350.1:0-5423 GCA_035249225.1 Candidatus Methylomirabilota bacterium
CACGGTCACGAAGTCCTGACCGGTCTCCTGCCAGGCCTCGGTGACCTCCGCGCTGCGCACCGCGATGTTCTCGAGCCGGTTGATCTTCTGCTCGGCCCGTAGCCGGTCGCAGTCGCGCTGCAGCTGCGCCTGCATCTCCGGCGTGAGGTGGGCCGAGACGGTCCGGAGGTCCCGCGCCGTCCACGCCCCTTGCACCTTGAAGAACACGTCCGAGGCGGTCTCCGCGAACGCGCGGGGATCGAAGCTCGCGTCCATCTGGCGGATGTGGCCGAGGCCGCGCTCGAGGTCGGACGGACCCGCCGGGGGCTCCAGCGTGGCGGTGCCGCCGCCCGGGGTCCCCGACCCGTAGCGGGCCGCCATCGCGGCGTCATCGCGCGGGGCCGGTCCGCCGTAGCCCCCGCCCGCCATCGCGTAGCCCGAGGAAGCGGCCGTCTGCCGGCGCTTCATGTAGGAGATCGCGAGCCAGGCCAGGCCGGCGATGATCACGATCTCCATCAGGCCGATGCCGCTGCCGAAGCCGCCGCCGAAGAGCAGCCCGCCCAGCAGGCCGCCAAGGAGGAGGCCACCCAGCATGCCGCCCATCATGCCGCCCCAGCCCGGACGCGGCTGCGCGGGGGATACCGCCGGCGACGAGGGCCGGCTGGGCGAGACGGCGCCGGAGTCCGGCCGGGCCGGCGCGGTGTAGCTCCGGGAGCCGCGGCTGCCACTCGAGCTGCCGCCGCCCGCGCGGGCCCATGCTTCGGTCACGGAAAGCACCGGCAGGATCGCCAGGGCCATCAGAACGGCCAGAGCCAGGGTCCGCTTCATCGCGTACCTCCGTCGAGTAGGGTTGTCGGATCGGTGGGTGCTACGGCCACAGTATACGCGGAACCTTCGCGGGTTCCAGGCGATTCCCTTCGCCCTAGTAGGGGACCGGTTCCCAGCCCCGCCGCTGGAGGTCCATGACGCAATTCCGCTGTCGGGAGGATGGGGGACCACACTGGGCGGTCTCCCCCGTCCGGGGATTGCGCATCGTCACGGTGGCGGGGAGGCACGTGTACGTCACCACGTAGGTGATGTTCGTCGTCGCATCCCTCACCATGACGATCGCCGACGTCGGGGTGAGCCGGGTGAATCCGTGCCGCTCCGGCTCTTCCGCCGTGCCCCATGCCTTCGGCCATTCCGCGTCGATGGCCTTGATACAGTCTTCGACCCGCGCGTAGCTGGACAGGGGGCGGGGTGCGGCGGCGCGCTGAAACGTCGGCAGATCACCCGACTCTTCCCACAGCACCCACGCGCGATCGGCACGAGCCGACGCGGCGAAGGTGAGGAGGCAGAAGA
Organism: Candidatus Methylomirabilota bacterium; assembly: GCA_035249225.1. Classification (GTDB taxonomy): domain Bacteria; phylum Methylomirabilota; class Methylomirabilia; order Rokubacteriales; family CSP1-6; genus CAMLFJ01. The sequence continues at coordinate 1,321 of DATFGS010000350.1, forward strand.
GGGGGAGGAGGAGACGGCGGGCAGACATGGCGTCGCGTTCTCCACCTCGATCTTGCCGCTTCGCATTTATCCGACCAAGGGGCGTACGCGGAACTTTCCTCCGGCGGGCCGGTCTAAGGGGGCGACCCATACCCCCGCCCCCGGGCGGGACCGGAGGAGATCATGAACCCATTTCGACGCTCGTTCCTCAAGCTGCTCGCCACCGGCGGCGCCGTGGCCGCCTCGGCCCCACCCCTCGCCCGGGCCGACCGGATCCGCGTCCTGCCCGACGGCCGCGACACCACCGCGTCGCTCGAGATGGGCCGGAGCCCGGAGCTCGGCCGGGCCCTGGGCGGGCTCACCCTGGGCCCCGCCGCCAGCCAGGGCGGCCTCGCGGTGCTGTGGCTCCACGGCAAGGACGCCGCATGGGCGCCCGCGCTCGAGATCCTGACCCTGGACGAGAGCCGCGCCCGCGGCACCCTCACCGTGATCGAGCGGGCCCAGGCGAGTGTCCCGGAGCTCATCGCGGAGAATCACGGGAAGACCCACGTGCTGCTCCTGGCCGGCGAGATCCTGGTCGGGGGCAAGCAGAACCGCGTGCTGCGGGAGGACCTGCTGCTGCCGCCCCTCAGCGGGCCGCGCAACATCGCGGTGTACTGCGTCGAGCAGGGGCGCTGGAACGAGGGGCGCAAGGACTTCGACAGCCGCGGCAGCGTGGTGCAGCCGAGCGTCCGCTCCCAGGTCCTCCGCAAGGCGGAGCAGTCGCGCATCTGGTCGGGCGTCGCGGCCGCCTCGCGCAGCGTGGCGGCGCCCTCGCCGACCGGCAGCTACCAGGCGATCTACGACAAGCCCGAGGTGAAGGCGCAGCTCGAGCAGACCGCGCGTCGCTTCGACCCGGCGATGGCCCCCACCGCGGTCGGCGCCGCCGTCTTCGTGGGCCCGAACCTGGCCGGGGTGGACTGCTTCCACGCGCCCGGCCTCTTCGCGCGCGAGTGGCCCAAGCTCCTGCGCGCCTACGCGCTCGACGCCTACGGCGTCGCCGCGGGGGCCTGGGACGAGACGGCCGGGCGGGCGCGCGCCGACGGTCTCCTGCGCGCGGTCGCGCGCGTCGAGGGCGGCGTGCGCGGGAGCGTGGGGGTCGGGCGGCTCTTCGAGTTCACGCTGGACGGCCGGCGCGGGGCCGCCCTGCTCTTCGAGGGCCGGGCGATCCATGTCGCGATCCTGTGAGCCGTCGGCGCGGGCCGCGACTTTGATCGTCGCGCGGGCGCGCGTATGATGCGGCCACACGCCGAGCCGAGACAGCGGGGCCGGGCCCGCCGCATGCTCCCGGCGGGCCAAGGAGGCCACTCATACGATGGCGGCGAGATTGCCCTACCTGGATCGGGCGCAGGTCGGTCCCGAGGTCCAGTCGGTCTTCGACACGCTGCAGCGGGCGAGCGGGCGCGTGCTCAACTTCTACCGGCTCATGGCGCATCACGCGCGCTCGGTGGCACCCTTCCTCGCCTGGTACCCGCAGCTCCGCGAGGGCCCGCTCGACCTCAAGCTCCGCTATCTGGCCTACGTCCGCGCGTCGCAGCTCAACCGCTGCCGCTACTGCGTCACCCACAACGGGGCCGCCGCGCGCCGCGTCGGCGTCAGCCGCGAGCAGCTCGACGCGCTCGCCGGCTTCGAGGAGAGCCCGCTCTTCTCGGACCTCGAGCGGCTGGTGCTCCGGTACGCGGAGGCGATGACCGTGCGCGTCCAGGTGGAGCCCGAGCTCGTCGAGACGCTCCGGAAGCATCTCGACGCCGAGGCCCTGGTCCAGCTCACGCTCTCCATCGCCGCCGCCAACTTCACCAACCGCTTCAACGAGGCGCTCGGCACCGAGCTCGAGTCCCGGTGAGCGCGCCCCGTCACCGGCACTGCATGGCGTGCGGCGCCCGCCTGCGGGCCGGGCGTCAGGACGGCTTCCCGCGCTGGCGCTGCCCACGCTGCGGGTGGGTCTTCTACGACAACCCGGTGCCGGCCACCGTGGCCATCGTGGTGGGGCCGCGAGGCCTCCTGCTGTGCCGGCGGGCCGCCGCGCCCTTCGCGGGCTACTGGGACCTGGCCGGGGGCTTCCTCGAGGCGGACGAGACGCCGGAGCGCGGGCTGCGCCGCGAGCTGCGCGAGGAGCTGGGCGCGCGCATCGCGCGGGCGCGCTTCCGCGGCTTCGTGCCCGATCGCTACGGCCCCGGCGGCTTTCCGGTGCTGGGGATCGTCTACGAGGTGCGCGTGGCCGGACGCATCGCCCCGGGCAGCGACGTGAGCGAGGTGCGGTGGGTGAAGCGGGACGCGATCCCCTGGCGGCGGCTCGGCTTCGCCTCGATCCGCCGGGCGCTGCGCGACTACCTGCGGCGGGGCGGCGACCAGAAGATCACGTTGCGGTGACCCGGCTCGTGCCGGAGCACGAGCACGAGGTTGCGGGTGAGATGGCCGAAGGTGGCCACCGCGGCGAGCGCGAGCACGACGCCGCCCACCGGCACCGGCACCGGCGCGCCGCTCGCGCCACCGAGACGCCACGCGAGCCCCACCACGACCGCCCCCCAGCCCCAGCGTGGACTCGAGGCACGTGCGCAGCTCGCCGGGATGCGGATCGGGCGTGGCCGCCGCGGGCGGCTCGCCCAGCGCCAGCCGCGCCAGATCGCGCGCGAGCCCCGCGCCGAGGAGCGCGACGCCCGCGCAGACGAGCATCATCGGCCGGATGAGGGCGACGAGCCGCTCCGGCCACGCGAGCAGCAGCACGAGTCCCGCCGCGAGCGCGGTGAGATCGAGGGCGCGCTCGACCTGCGCGACGCGGTGCTCCATGGGGCGGCGCTCCACGGCTCCATGCTGGCACAGAGAAAGCCTTGCGCTGTCCGAACTCTGACGGGGCTGCCGTCGCGCTGACGATCCGGCGCCGAGAGCATGGAGACAATTCCTTGCAATTCCAGCCCTTTACGACCCATCAGCCGTGGCACGCCCCATGCCTTGAAGGCACCAATCGAGACATGACGGCCCGGGCCGATCAGAGAGCGGGACAAAGGAGCGACACATGGCGCAGACCGAGGACGTGCTGGCCGAGTACGTGGAGCGGCTGTTCGCGAAGGCGAGCCTGCTGAGCCTGGCGGTGCTGGGACATGGGCGCCTCCTGGAAGACGGCTGCCTGCCGCCGGACGGCAACCGCCTCGACCAGCTCCAGTCCCTGGCCACCGAGCTCGAGTTCGGCCTCGGCATGATCCACGACCGGCTCACCGAGCGACACGAGCTCGCCTGAGCGCACGGCCCATCGTGACCTCGCGCATCGCTCGCGTCCTCGTAGTGGCGGCCCTCGCGCTGCTCCCGCTCGGCTGCGCGCGCCCCGTCGAGCCCGCTCGGGTGGCCACGATGACCGCGCCCGCTCCGGCCCCGGCACCCGCACCCACCTGGCCGGACGCGGCCCCGGCGCCCGATCTCCCCACGCCCGAGGCCTCCGCCGAGACCTTCGTCGCGCGGGAGGAGCTCCCCGACGTGCACTTCGCCTCGGGCGAGATCCACGTCGAGCGGCGGGACCTCGCGGCGCTCGACGCCGCCGCCGCCTGGCTGCGGGCCAACCCGAGCCAGCTCGTGATCGTCGAGGGCTACACCGACGCGGCCGGGCCGCGAGCCGCCAACCTGGCGCTCGCCCAGCGGCGCGCGCGGTGGGTGATGGACTACCTGGTGACGAAGGGCGTGCCCGCCGAGCGGATCACCGCGGTCGCGCGCGGCGAGGCCGGCCTCCTCTGCGCGGATCGGTCGGCCGCGTGCCAGAGCCGGAACCGGCGCGTGCACTTCCTGGCCCGCGAGAGCGGTCCGGTCCAGCTCAGCGCGTCGCCCAGCCGCTGAGGCAGGCGAGCGCGTCCGCCCGGCCGCGCGTGAGCGCCCGGGCGATTCCTTCCTGATCGAAGTCGAGCGGCCGCAGCGCCAGCGGCGCCGACGGCTGCAGCAGGTGGACCTCCACCCCCGGGAACTTGAGCCGGGCCAGCTCCACGTCCCGCTGGATCTGGTGGATCATCCCCATCTCGAAGGCCTCCTCGAGCGCGCGCCGCATCGTGGTGGGCGGCGCGCCGCGCTCGTCCGGCGCGTAGCTCATCACCACCACCGCCCGC